>JAJYMR010000070.1 GCA_021786815.1 Deltaproteobacteria bacterium | reverse complement strand
TCGGAGGAAGACCGCTCGGCTAGGCCGGCGGCTCCGGAATCCGGAACAGGCGACGCGTGTTCGACGCGGTGATCACCGCCATCTGCGCCGGCTCGACGCCGCGCAGGTCCGCGAGCCTTTCCAGCGTCTTCACCACGAAGGCCGGTTCGTTGCGCTTGCCACGATAAGGCTCGGGCGCAAGGAAGGGCGCGTCGGTCTCGACCATCAGGCGGTCTTCGGGCACGTCACGAGCCGCCTCGCGCAGCGCGTCCGCGCTTTTGAACGTCAGGATTCCGGAGAACGAGATGTGAAAGCCCATCCGCACGAACTGGCGCGCGGCCGTGATATCGCCGGTGAAACAATGGATCACGCCGCCCGCCTCGGGTATCCCAACTTCGCCGATTATCTCGACCAGCTTTGCCTCCGCGTCGCGGCAATGGATAACGATCGGCAGGCCGAGTTCGCCGGCGAGTTCCAGATGGCGCCGGAGCGCGGCTTCCTGTGCTTCGGCGGGCGAGTGCATGTAGTGAAAGTCGAGGCCGCTCTCGCCGAGCGCGACCACCTCGCGCGAGCGAGCAAGCTCGCGAAGCGCGGCGAGGCGTGCCGTGTCGGCGGCGCTCGCGTCGTGCGGATGCACTCCTATCACGGCGAAGACGTTCGGATGGCTTTCGGCTATCTCGACCGTCAGGCGGTCGGTCTCGATAGTGCCGATCGCGCCGACCGAAACGATTGTGCCGACGCCCGCCTGAAGCGCCCGGTCGAGCAGCGCGTCAACGTCGGCGCTGAGCTTCGGGTCGGCCAGATGGCAATGGCTGTCGATGAGTGCGGTCATCGTGAGGGGCTTTCGGACGTGCGACGCGCCGTCAGTCCTGCTTGGGCTTTTCGATTCGCGGGAAGAGCGCGACCGGCGGCTTTACGCGATGCCCCGGCCTGAGTCCCTTGCCAAACGGCGCGCGAAGCGTTGCCTCGTCAACCTGCAGCAAATCGGCGAGCTTCGCCGCGGTCGCGGGCATGAACGGATCGAGCATGTCGGCCGCCACGCGAAGTCCTTCGAGCAAGTTCGCAAGGATCTGCGCGACGCGCTGTTTGGCATCCTCTTTTTTCGCGAGCTTGAACGGTTCGGTCGCAACGATGTACTTGTTGGCCGCGTCCAGCGCATTCCAAATCGCCTCGAGCGCGCGGTTGAACGCAAGCTCCTCGACGAATTCTCCAACGCGCGCCGGCGTCGATTCGAACGCCTCGACGAGCGCGCAGTCCACGTTCTCGCGCTCAGCGCCCGGCGTTGCGCGGATTTCACCCTCGCAGTATCGCGCCGCCATCGAGAGCACCCGGCTGGTCAGGTTTCCAAGATCGTTCGCCAGGTCAGCATTGTAGCGCTCGATCAGGCGCTCCTCGGTGAAGTCGCCGTCAAGTCCATAGACGACTTCGCGCATCAGGAAGTAGCGCAGAACGTCGGGTCCGTAGGTCTTTTCGTATTCGAGCGGGTCCGGGATATTCCCGGAAGTCTTCGACATACGCTCGCCGCGGAAGTTCATCCATCCATGAACGTTCAGATGGCGGTAGAGCGGCAGCCCGGCGATCATCAGCATTGCGGGCCAGTAGACCGCATGGGTCTTCAGGATGTCCTTGCCGATGAAATGCTCGGCGACCGGAAGAACTTCGGCGAGCGCGGCCTTGTCGGTCGCGGACAGTTCGCTCACATACGCCCAGAACGCGTCGTACCAGACGTAGGTCACGTAATTGCTGTCGAACGGAAGCTCGATTCCCCAGTCCATCCGCGCCTTGGGGCGCGAGATGCACAGATCTTCGAGCGGCTCGCCGAGCATGTTGAGCGCCTCATTGCGATAGCGCTCGGGCCTGATGAAATCGGGCGTTGAAAGGACGTGCTCGCGAATTCGTTCGCGATACTTCTCGAGGCGCAGGAAGTAGTTGCCCTCGGTGATCAGTTCGGCGGGAGTCTTATGCGCTGGGCAAAGGTTTCCCGGCAGAAGCTCCTTTTCGGTGTAAAAGCGCTCGCATCCGACGCAGTACAACCCCTCGTAATCGCGATAATAGATCTCGCCGCAGTCGTACGCGCGCTGGAGCATCGATTGCACGAACTTCTCATGCGCGGAGTCGGTCGTGCGCACGAAGAAGTCGTAGCTGATATTGAGCGTGGCGAACGCATCTCTGAACGCCTGGGCGATCCGATCGACGAACGCCTTGGGCGCAAGCCCCTGAGCGGTTGCTGCGCGCAGATTCTTGTCGCCGTGCTCGTCAGTGCCGGTGACGAACGTAACGTTTTGCCGGCCGAGCTTGCGCCGGAAGTAACGCGCGAACGTGTCGGTCGCGAAAGCCTCGCTCGCATGGCCCACGTGGGGCGGCCCGTTGCTATAAAAAATCGCCGTCGTGATGTGTATTCGTTCGGCCATCGGAGTTCTTCAGTCGAAAAGACGGACGGGGCGCGCGCTTAGGAGGCCGGGCGGCCGGGCGGGCGCGTCGTTACAAGGTCTTCGAGAGTGACCTCGACGACACCGCCATCGTCGTCGCGCTGGACCAGCACTGTTTGCTTGAAGATATTCTGGCGCAGGACCTTGCCGTTGCCCTTTACGGACTGCACTCGCTTGCCCGCGGCCGGAAGGCCTTTGCGCAACTCCACGTAAGTCGCGTACTCGTACTTGAGGCAGCATTTGAGCCGCCCGCACATCCCGGCCAGGCGCGACGGGTTGAGCGCGAGTCCCTGTTCGCGCGCCATCTTGACCGTCACCGCCTCGAAATCCCTGAGCCATGACGAGCAGCACAGCTCGCGTCCGCACGGTCCGAGTCCGCCGGTGACCTTGGTTTCGTCGCGCGCGCCGATCTGCTTCATCTCGACCCGCACCCGAAGCGTGGAGGCAAGATCGCGAACCAGGTCGCGGAAATCGACCCGGTTTTCCGCGGTGAAGTAGAAGGTCGCCTTGCGCCCGTCGAGCGTATAGCCGACCCGGACCAGCTTCATCGGAAGGCTGCGTTCGTGGACACGTTCCAGGCAGAGGCGGCGAGCGCGCCCCTCGCGCTCCAGGTTTTCCTCCTCGAGCGCAAGGTCGCCACGGTCAACCCTGCGCGTCACGGGCCTGAGCGCCGCAAGCTCCAGCGTAAGCGCGGGCTCATGCGGTTCGATTTCGACCGTCGCCACCTGAGGACCGTTTTCGGTTTCGACCAGCACCAGCTCGCCGCGGCGCAGTTCCAGCTCACCCGCAAGGTAGTTGTACAGATGGCCCGCGTGCTGGAAGCTTACCGCTACGATTTTCGGCAGCGGTTGGCTGGTCTGGAAAGGGTCGATATCGCTTGCCACTATTCGCTTCGTGCCGCCTGTGCGACGGCCATCCAGAGTTGCTCGGCCTGGAGTCTCGGATTCGCCATCCCCTCGACGGCGGCGTGCGCCTTGACGGCCGCTTCCATGCTCGCAAGCAGCTCGTCCATCTGGAAAATGTCGGCCAGCTCGGCTATTTGCGCCGCCATCTCGGGCGAAGAACCCGTAAATCCACTCCCTAGCAGCTTATAGCATAGCATCTCTTCAAACAGCCGGGCGATCAACTCAAAGGTCTCGGCGGCCTGCGCGCGTGAGGCGAAGAACTCCTGCGCGAGCGCCTGCGCGCGGGTGAAATCGAGCGTCCGTGCCTGGCGGAGCGCGGCCACGAGCGCGTGAAACGGCGGCTCTTCGCCCTCGACCATTGAAAGCGCTCGCGCCGCGCTGCCGCGGGCAAGCCGCGCAAGCGCTTGCGCCCGCGCCGTCTCGACTCCGCGCGAGATGAGCAGTTGCTCGATTTCCTCGACTCCTAGCGCCCGGAAGCGGACCAGTCTAAGGCGCGAGCGCACGGTGTCGAGCAGCGCTTGTTCGCTTGCGGTTATCACGAAGATAAGCGCGTGGCCGGGCGGCTCTTCGAGCGTCTTGAGCAGCGCGTTCTGGGCCGGGACGTTGAGCGTCTCGGCGTCGTCGAGCATCGCAAGGCGCATCGGCGCCCGCGTGGGCCTTAGCCCGAGTTGTGCGATCATCGCGCGCACCTGCTCGATCAGCACGTCGCTTCGGTCTTCGGCGCGGCGGACCTGGATGACGTCGGGATGCACCCCGGTTGCGAGCTGGACGCATCCGGGGCAGCATCCGCACGTCTCCCGGGCGGCTTTCGCCCGTGCGCGCTCGGACGCCGTCGCGCTCGCGCGCGTCGGGCATCGCTCGGGCGTGCAGCAAAACCCGGCGCCGGGCGACCGCTCGCATACGAGGCTATGAATGAGCGCGGAGACGACCAGGGATTTGCCGATCCCGCGCGGGCCGCTCATCAGATAGGCGTGCGAGGGTCGTGAACTCAGCTCGGCGAGGAGCCGGTCGTAAACACCGCGATGGCCGAAAAGGGCGCTTAGAGGCATCGCCGCGCCAGAAGCTCTTCAACCTGGGCGAGAATTTCGCCCGATACAAGCGCAAGCGGCCGTTCCGAGTCGATTACCGTGACACGCCCGGGTTCGCCGCGCGCGATATTGAGAAAACCTTCACGCACGCGCGCGTGAAAGGCTCTTTCCTCGCCTTCGAAGCGGTCGAAGCGTTGCGCCGACGCCTTTGCGCGCTCGCGTGTGCGCGCAAGCCCCGTTTCCACCGAGCAATCGAGAACGATCGTCAGATCGGGCGCCATCCCGGCCGTCGCGAGCCGGTTGAGTTCGCCGAGCAGCGCGAGATCGAAGCCGCGTCCGTATCCCTGGTAGGCGGTGGTCGAATCCGAATAGCGGTCGGAGATGAGTATTTCGCCTGCATCGAGCGCGGGTTTGAGTTTTTCGGACACGTGTTGGGCGCGATCGGCGAGCACCAGCAGGAGTTCGGCGGCTACGTTGAGCGAGACGGCGGCGTCAAGAAAGATTTCCCTGATGGCCTCGCCGGCGCGCGTACCGCCCGGCTCGCGCGTGACCGTAACACGCCTCCCGCGCGCGCGGAGCGCCTCGGCCAACAGCCGTGCCTGAGTGGTTTTGCCCGAGCCTTCGACGCCTTCGAGCGTGATGAACAGTCCGCGCCCCATCAACCGCCAAAATACCAGCGCACAAGTTGCGGCTGAAAGAGCGCGAAAAACCCGGCGGCCAGGGCCAGAAACGGCCCAAAAGGCACTGCGGTCTGGAGCAGCGAAACTTCGCTCTCGCCGGTTTCCGCCGCGCCTTCGGCAACCGGCGGTTCGGGAGCGCCGCCGAAAATCGCTCCGAGGATGCCACCCACTGCGCCGAGGATTGCGCCCGCGAACAAGGTAAAAAACGCGCCCTGCCATCCCAGGAACGCGCCCACCATCCCCAGCAGCCACACGTCGCCCATCCCGACGCCTTCGCGACCGCGAAGCCAAAAGTACAGTTCGCCCGTCACGAACAGAAAACCCCATCCGACCGCCACGCCGATGAGCGAATGCTTGAGCCCGACTTCCGGCATCAGGAGAGTCGCCGCGAGCACGCCGATCGGTATTCCCGGGAACGTGATCATGTTGGGGATGAGCCGCCAGTCGTAATCGATGAGCGAGATCGTGAACAGCGCCGTGCATAGTACGAAGCGCGCCACGGCGTCGCCGAACGGGAAGGTCAGGTACAGGTAGAGCGCGATTACGGCCAGCGAAAGCTCGGCCATGAAGTGGCGGAACGGGATACTGGCTCCGCACATCAGGCATCGCCCGCGAAGCCCGATATAGGCGAGGATCGGGATGTTCGCCCAGTACGGGATCTGGCGGTTGCAGTGCTCGCAGAACGAGCGCGGGTTTACGATCGAGATGTCACGCGGAAGCCGGTAAGCCACCACGTTGACGAAGCTTCCGACGCTTGCGCCGAACAGGAAAGCGAATGTTCCACCGAGCCATCCGGGAATTTCAGCCGTCATTACCTCACCGCTCCTCCGCCGCCACCACCGTTACGTCAACGCCGCGCTCGCGCGGGCCGTCGAATTCGGCAAACATGACGCCCTGCCATCGCCCAAGCGCAAGACGTCCGTTTCGCACCGGAATATTGATCGACGTGCTCATCATCACGGACAGGATATGCGCCTGCGAATTGCCTTCGCCGTGGCGATAACCGCCGTCACGCGGCACGATTCGCTGAAGCTGCGCGAGCAGGTCGTGAGTCACGTCGGGGTCCCAATTTTCCGACACTATGATGCCTGCGGTCGTATGCGGAACAAAGAGGTTGCAAAGCCCGGTCATGACGCCGCTTCGCGCCACCGCCTCGTTCACCTTTTCGGTGACGTCAACCAGCGCAACGCGGGAATCGGTGCGAATCTTCAGCTCCATGGCTTCGAAGCCCGAGTTTATGATCGCTCTCGACGTACTTCCATCGGGTCGGAACTCGGCTCCCCCGCGATCCGAATCATCGCTGGCATTTCGCGCAATAGAAGCTCGCCCGCTGGCCGACTACGACTTTGCGCAGCGGCGTGGAGCATTGGACGCAGGGCTCGCCCTCGCGATCGTACACCAGCAGTTTTGACGCGAACCGGCCCGGCTCACCGCGCGAGTCGAGATAGTTGCGGAACGTCGTTCCGCGCCCCTCGATCGCCTCGCCAAGCACCGCCGGCACGGCGCGCGCGATTCGCTCGATTTCGGCGCGCGTGACGCGTCCCGACCTGCGCGTGGGCCGCACTCCGGCGCGGAACAGGATTTCCGAGGCGTAGATATTGCCGATTCCGGCGACGATCCGCTGGTCCATCAGCAGGTTCTTCACCGCGACCTTGCGACCGTGCGCCTTGCCAGCGAGATAATCGGCGCTGAATTCGGCGCCGAGCGGTTCGGGGCCAAGCGCCTCCAGTTCCTTGAGCGTCGAAAGGCGCTCGCGAGCCATCAATCGAAGGATTCCGAAGCGCCGCGGATCGTTGAACACGAGACGGCTGCCGTCGTCGAGCGCGAACTCCGCGTGATCGTGCGCCGGGTCCAGGCCGAAGGAGCCGGCGTTGCCGTCGCGATGAGTGAGACTGCCGCTCATCCCGAGATGCGCGACGATGACGAGTCCGCCGCTCAGTTCGATGAGGAGATACTTCGCGCGGCGCGCGATTCGTTCGATCCGATGGCCCTTGACGTCGGCGATAAAGTCGCGCGTCACGTGCCGACGGAGCGGCTTTTTTCCGATCCTGCCGCCGACGATCGTGCGCCCCACGACGGAGTTGTCGAGCAGGCTTCGAAGCGACTCGACTTCCGGCAGTTCAGGCATCGCGGGATTCCATGTCCGGCTTAAGCGCGCCCGTTTCCATGAGAACGCGCGCAAGCCTAACGAAGTCCTCGGCGGAAAGCGATTCAGGGCGAAGCGTACTGTCTATTCCGGCGCGTTCCAGATATGCGGCGGCTTCGCGCGGTTCGATCCGAAGCCCTCCGGCGAGGGAATTGCGCATCTTCTTGCGCGGCGCGGAGAAGCTTGCGCGTACAGTCGCGGTTACGGCCGACTCCTCCTCGGGCGTGAAGAGAAGATGCTCCCGCGCCCTGAATCGCAGCACCTCAGCGTCAACCTTGGGCCTCGGAAAGAAGCTTCCCGCCGCGACGCGAAAGTGCAGATCGATCCGCCAGTAGAGCGCGGCGAATACCGAGAGCGCCGAGTAGCTTTTGCTTGCCGGTGCGGCGCGCAGGCGTTCGCCGACTTCGCGCTGGAACATCAGGACCATCGTCGAGACCATCTGATGCGCGTCGCAGAGCCTGCGGAAGATCGCCGCCGCCACGTTGAAGGGAAGATTTCCGACCACCTTGACCGGCGGCCGCTCGAAGATCTCGCTCAAATCGGCGCGTACGAAGTCTGTCTCGACGATACGCACCCGCGGATTGGCGGCGAAGGTCCGTCTCAGACGTTCCGCAAGCACGCGGTCGAGTTCGACCATCGTAAGCCGCCCGATATCGTGCGCCGCGAGCCGCTCGGAGAGGATTCCAAGGCCGGGGCCTATCTCGACGACTTCATCGCCGCCCGAAAGTTCCGCCGCCGCGACGATCCGGTGCGCAACCGCCGCCTGAACGAGGAAGTTCTGTCCCCTGGATTTGCTTGGCCTGACGCCCGCGGCTTTGAGAATCGCTCCGATGGGAGCGACGCGTTGCGAGGGGGGTTCGACGCGCGGGCGGACGCCGTTCTTTCGCCGAGGCACCGGCTTAAAGCGCGAGGTTCGCCTGCGCGTCTATGTCGAGGGAATCGGCCTCGCCGCGAAGCAGCCGGTAGCTGCCCGCGATCGCGATCATCGCGGCGTTGTCGGTGCAGTACTTGAGCGACGGCGCGACAAGCCGGCGGCCCTCCGACTCAAGCGCCTCGGCCAGACGCGTCCGAAGCCGGGAATTTGCGGCGACACCGCCGGTCAACGCGACCGTTTCGGCGCCCGTTGCGCGCGCAGCTTCCATCGTGGGACGGATCAGCATGTCGACCACCGCTTCCTGGAAGCTTGCGGCGAGATCGGCGGACTCGGTCGTGGCGCCCATTTCGCTGGCAAGCCAGGCCGCGACCGCGGTCTTTACACCGCTGAAGCTGAAATCCATCGGCGCGCCCTTGATCCGCGCGCGCGGTATCCGGACGCCCTTTCGATTTCCGGTGCGCGAGAGTTCGTCGATTACCTTGCCGCCCGGATATCCGAGTCCCATCAGCTTGGCCACCTTGTCGAACGCCTCGCCCGCGGCGTCGTCGCGGGTCGAGCCGAGCCGACAGTAGCGGCCGAAGTCCTCGACCACGAAAAGCGCGGTATGGCCGCCGGAGACGACCAGCGCAAGATACGGCATCGCAAGCTCGTGCTCGAGCATCGGCGCGAGCAGATGACCTTCGATATGGTTCACGCCCACCATCGGACGCCCAAGACTGTGCGCGATACCCTTTGCGCACATGAGTCCGACCAGCAGCGAACCGACCAGTCCCGGTCCACGCGTCACCGCGATGCCGTCTATATCCGACAGCGCATGGCCCGCGGTCTCAAGCGCTCGCTCGATTACAGGAAGGATCGTGATTACGTGATTGCGCGAGGCAAGCTCGGGCACGATTCCGCCGTAGGCGCGATGGATATCGTCCTGGTTCGCGACGGTGCTCGAAAGCACACGGGCGCGGCCCGGGTGCGCGGTTTCGATAACCGCCGCAGCGGCGTCATCGCATGAGCTTTCGATTCCGAGAATAAGCACGGCGGATCCTGACGGTACGTCCCGTCACAATGAAGATAACGACTCTTGCCGGGACCGCAAAGCGTTAGTTCGCGGGTGGAGGCGGTTCGGCGGGCGCAGGCGGCGGCGCCGATTCGTCCGGCGCTGGGTTCGCCTGCGCTGCGGAGGGTGCCGGCGTGGCAGCTTCGGGCTCCGGCGCGCTGTTCATGGTCAGGCGCGTATATCCGACGCGCGCCATCAGGTTGGCCGGATTCGCCTGCAGCGCCTGCGCGTATTCCTTCTCGGCCTGCTGCGGCTGGCCCCACTCCTCGTAGGTCAGGCCTTCGAAGGCAAGCGTCTCGCCGAGCCAGTTGGAATTCGACGCGAACGCCATTTCGGCCCGGTTAAAGAAGGTCATCGCCTGCGCGTAATTCTTCTTCGCGAGCCATGCGCGGCCCAGGTAAAAGTACGCATACGAATCGCCCGGGCCGATCGAGATCGCGCGGCTTAGAAGCTGGATTGCGTCGTCAGGACGGTTGTCCAGGATGTTTTTGCGGGCGTCGTCGGTCATCCTGAGCGAGGCGGCAAGCGCCGGCGTTGACGCGCTTGCAATCAGCGGCTCGAGCGACGAGTTGCTTATCTGAAGCGTCGGCGTTATCTCGCCGATTCCAACCGGCGCAAGCTCCGTCGGCAGCGCGGACGGCTGCGCACCCGCCACGCCCGGCTCTGCGCCCGCTGTCGGCTCTCCCTGCGCCCCGGCTTCCGGTGTCGGAGCGATCGACGGGCTGGTTCCGGCAGCGGTCGGAGGCGGACTTTCCGCGGGAGGGGGTTCGACAGCCTCGCCCGCAGTCGCCTGCGTGGACGGCTGCTGCGATTCGACGCCGCCCTGCACGCCCGGGGAAGGCTCCGCGGTTGGGGTCGCGGTCGGCGAAGGCAGTTCCGCCGGTCCGATATTTTCCTCGTGAAGAGCCGCCAGAACGATCGGACGCGGCCGAATCGAGTTTGCTGCTCCCGCGCGGGCCGATACCGGCGCGGCCAGCAGCACGCATCCGGCAACCATCGCTCTCGCGAAGACGGAACAGGCGGGCTCGATGTGCCGCGCGGCCATCAGTCGTTCGGATCCGTTACGGGATTAGGCGGCGGCGGTGGCGCAGCGGGATGATTGACCGAGTTCACGGGCGTACTCAAAGGCGGACAGATGTTGGTCGGCGCCATGCTGACCGGGAAAACGCCCTGGATCGTCATCGGATAGTCCGGCGGCGCCTTGCATCCGGTAAGCGGATCGACTTTCTCCTGCACCAGGCCCGGCGGCACCGCGAAATCGACCACCGGCCGCCATGCGGTCGCGTCCTTCATGAACATCGTCCATGCCGGCAGCGAAGCCTGCGCGCCGGTCAGGCCGAGCGGTTCCTTCTGGTCGAAGCCACTCCACACAACCGCGAGCAGGTTGGGCGTGAAGCCGACGAACCAGGCGTCGTTGTCGTCGTTGCTGGTGCCGGTCTTGCCGGCCGCCGGCCGCGTAAAGCCCATCACGCGCGCGCCGTAACCGGTGCCGTGATTGATCACCTGCTCGAACATGAACTGCATCATATAGGCCACCTGCGGCGAGAGCACCTGTTTCGCCTTGAATTCGTGGCCCTCGATCACGTGGCCGTTGCCGTCAACCACCGCGGTGATGGCGTAGGGCTGAACCTTCATTCCGTCGTCGGCGACGATGGCGTAGGCCTGCGCAAGCTGAAGGGGCGTCACTTCGACGCCGCCAAGTACGATCGACGGATAGGGCGGGAGATCGCCGAAGCCCAACTCCTTCGCCATCGCAAGCACCTTGTCGAGTCCGATCGCATTGGCGATACGGGCGGCCGCCGTATTAAGCGATTCCTCCAGGGCGAACTCGAGCGTCACGCGGCCGAAGTAGCGGTCCTTGTAGTTCTTCGGCGTCCATTGCATGTTGCCGTACTGCCAGGTGAAAGGCGCGTCGTCGATATAGCTGGTGGGCAGGAATTGGTAAGACCCTCCATTGAGCGTCTCTCGGAAGGCGGCCGCGTAGGTCACGATCTTGAACGACGAACCGGGCTGGCGCTTTGATTGCGTGACCCGGTTGAACTGGCTTGTCCGGTAATCGCGTCCGCCCACCATCGCGCGGATTTTCCCGCTCTGGGGCTCCAGTGCGAGCAGGCATTCCTCGAGCGGCTCCTTCTTCTCGCGCATGCGCACACGCGGATACCTGCTTTCAAGGTTGGCGAGATTGCGCTTGACGGCCTGTTCGGCAAGCTTCTGGGAGTGCACGTCCAGAGTGGTGAAGATCCGCAGCCCCTCGTCGGTGAGCACCTCGGGCGGAAAGCGCGCGGCGAGTTCGCTCTTCACGTAATCAACCAGGTAGGGAGCGTCGTTGCTTTCGGTGAAGGTTTCGCGCGCGTGGAGCGGCTCGGCGACCGCCTGCTTATAGGCGGGCGCGCTGATATAGCCGTCCTCGACCATCAGATGCAGCACTTCGTTGCGCCGGAAGGTGGCGGCCTTGGGATGCTTCAGGGGATTGAAACGGTTGGGCGCCGAGATCATCCCGGCGATCGTCGCCATCTCGGCGATAGTGAGATCGCGCGGCTCGCGCGAGAAGTAATATTCAGACGCCTCCCAGATGCCGTAGATGCCTTCCTGTCCGCGCTGCCCCAGGTAGATGTCGTTGACGTAGAGTTCGAGGATCTGCTCTTTCGAGTATAGATGCTCGGCGATCAGCGCCATCAGCGCTTCCTTTATCTTGCGGCTGAAGGTGCGCTTGTTGGTCAGGAAGAAGTTCTTCATGAGCTGCTGGGTCAGCGTCGAACCGCCTTCGCGGATGCGCCGGCTGGTAAGATCGACCCACGCGGCCTTGACGATACGAAGAAGGTCGAGCCCGCCGTGCTCATAGAAGCGATGGTCCTCGGCAGCCATTATCGCGTCGATGAAGGCGGGCGGGACCTGGCTCAGACGCACGAGTCGCCGCTGCTTCCAGTTGCCCTGGAAGATGCCGCCGATCAATTCAGGCTCGAGCTCGGTCGAGTAGATCGCCCGATGCGAGCCGACGTCGTAAATCGCATCGACCGTCTGGTCGGTGTCCAGGTTTATCCGCACCAGCCCGCCGTTGAAGTTGCGGTAGGGGTAGGAAAAGCTGTGCAGGAAAATTTCGAGCTGCCCGCTCTTTTCGTCGTAGCTGTACTCGCCGCGCGCGTTGACCGTTCCCGGAGCGACGCGGTGATAATTCAGGCGCGCCAGGCGCTGGAAGAAGCCCATGTCCTTCAGGTTCTGGCCCGGGTACACGATGGTCGAGTCGGAGTAGATGCGCGAGGGGATGTTCCAGCGCTTGCCGGAGAAGCGGGCGATCACCTGCGCCTCCAGCGAGCGATAGTAGCGCATGAAAAAATAGAGCCCTGGCGGCACCGTGAACAGAAGCACGGCGGTCGCCGATAGAAATGCGATCTTGAGGGCTCGCTTGAACGACATCAACAGCCCGGATGGCGCCGGCTCGGCTCGCCTCGACTCCGCTCGGTCCCTCAGGCTTTCGGCTTGAGCGCGACGTAGATCGTGTTGTCTCCGCGCTTGACGAGCAGAAGCACGACTTTTCCCTTGCCCGCGTCGATCTCGCGCTGATACGACTTCACGTCACCCACCGCGTGACGATTGACCTCAAGAATGATGTCGCGCGCCTGAAGGCCCGCATCGTCCGCGCCGCTGCCCGGTTTGACCGACGAGATCACCACGCCGTGGTGCGCGCTCAGTCCCATCTGCTTGGCAAGCGAGGGGTTCAGGTCCTTCACATAAAGTCCGAAGGCCGAAGCGGTGCCGAACGGTTGCTGTTTTGAGGGGCGCTCGAGCGAGGCGAGTTCCGCCTCGCGCGACGGCCTGATGGTCACCTTGAGGTCAATGGGTTTGCCGTCACGGATTATCTTGAGAGTCGCCGTCTTTCCTATAGGAGTGTGTCCGACCATCAGCGGCAGCTCGCGCGAATCTCCCACGGGACGCCCGTCGTAATCGACTATCACGTCGCCGCGCCTGACGCCCGCGTCTTTCGCGGGGCCGTCCTTGAGCACCTCAGCGACCAGTGCCCCCTTGGCCGCGCCAAGGCCGAGCGACTGTGCCAGGTCGGGCGTAACGCGCTGGATGTAAACGCCGAGCCATCCGCGCTCCACGTGGCCCGTAGCGCGAAGCTGGTCGAGTTCCTCCTTGACGATGTTAATCGGGACCGCGAAGCCGATTCCCATGCTCGAGCCGGTGCGCGTATAGATTGCGGAATTGACCCCGATCACCTCGCCGCGCAGGTCGATCAGCGGTCCGCCCGAGTTGCCCGGATTGATCGACGCGTCAGTCTGGATGAAATCGTCGTAGTTGCCCGGGATGAAGCGGCCTTTGGCGCTCACGATGCCGACCGTCACGGAATGGTCGAAGCCAAACGGGTTTCCGATCGCCATTACCCACTGGCCGACCTTGACGTCGCTGGAATTGCCGAGCGGAGCAACCGGCAGGTCGTGCTTCGGATTGATCTTTATGAGCGCGATATCGCTCTTTTCATCGTGGCCGATGACCTTTGCGATGTACTGCGTGCCGTCCTTGGTGGCGACGGTTATCCGCGTTGCGTCCGCGACCACGTGGTCGTTGGTCAGGATGTAACCGTCCTTGGTTATGACGAAGCCCGAGCCAAGGCTGCGGCTCGGCTGCGGTGCTGGGCCGAAGAACGGGCCGAGCGGACCGCCCCCGGGTCCACCGCCAGGCTGCTCCGATTTTGTCGCGGCTTCCTCGGTCGAAATATTTACGACGGTCGGGCTAAGCTTGGCGGCGAGAGTGACGAAGTCGGGCAGGGTTTCGTTGCGCACCGGATGAGCCGACGCCGGAAGCTCGGCCCAGAACCTGCCGTCATTATTGCGGTTTTGAGCGCCGATAGCGCTTCTCGGCACGAGGGCGGCGCACAATAAAATCAGAACCGGGAAAAATCTGTTGCGCATCGTATAGGGGCGCGCGTTCTCAGCGAGGCGCGGACCGCGCCTTCTCAACGTACTTCATCCTCAGGTCGAAGAGAATCTCATCCATCAGGCTCTCTTCCTCGGGGTCGAGATTTCCCCGCGTCTTTTCACGCAGGATTCCCAGGATGTCGATAATTTGCTGGGCGGCCTCGAGGTCGACCTGCGGCTTGCCGGTCGCCGGATTCGGCATCTCGCCCAGAAAGGCGAGCGCCTGGGTCAACAGGCCGAGGATGAAACTGGCGAACGTGATGCCCTCGGGTATGCCCTCGAAGCCGGTCGGCGGTATGTGCGCCTCCTCGGTTTCGCCGGCGGGCTCCTGCGCCTCGGGCGCGCGTTTTTCGGCAGCCTGCTCTTCGGATTCGCGCTTGCCTTCCTCGCGATACTCCGCCTTCAGTTCGCCCTCGGGTGAGAAACGGCGACGGTCTTCAACCTTGAAGCCTTTACCTTTCTCTTCCCCTTCTTCCGGCATCGAATTCTCCTCACGCCTTTCCCGCCATCGCTTCCAGCCGGCGGATTCGCTCCTCGATTGGCGGATGGGTCGAGAACAGGCGCGTCAGACCCTGGGCGCTCAGCGGGTTGACGATGAACAGATGGGCAGTCGCGGGGCTGGCGTCTTGAAGCGGCATCCGCTCGTTCGCCGCCTCGAGTTTGCGAAGCGCGTTGGCGAGCAGAAGCGGGTTGTGCGTGAGCCGCGCGCCGCTGGCATCGGCCTGGTACTCGCGCGTGCGTGAAATCGCAAGCTGGATCAGCGAGGCCGCTATCGGCGCGATAATCGCACCGACCAGGAGTCCCGCGATGCCGCCCTCGCGTTCTTCGTCGCGGCCAAGTCCGAAGATTGCACCCCACCTGAGCCACGTTCCGATCATCATAATCGCCCCCGCCAGCGTCGCCGCGATCGAGCTGGTCAGGATGTCGCGATTGATTACGTGCGAAAGTTCGTGGCCGATTACGCCTTTCAGTTCCTCGCGGCTGCAGATGCGCATGATGCCGCGCGTCACCGCGACCGCCGCGTGGGACGGGTTGCGGCCCGTGGCAAAAGCGTTCGGCGTGTCTGTATCAATCATGTAAAGCCGCGGCATCGGAATGTGCGCGGCCTGCGACAGTTCGTGGACTATCGAGTACAGTTCCGGCGCCGAACTGGCGTCGAGCTGCTTCGCCCCGTAGGCGGCGAGCACAATACGGTCGGAGAACCAATAACTTCCGAAATTCATCACGACCGCGAAGATGAAGGCGAGCATCACGCCTTGCGAGCCGCCCATAAGCCCGCCGAGCAGCATCAACAGGCCGGTTAATACTCCAAGCAAAATAGTGGTCTTGAAAAAGCTACCCATTTCATTCACCTGCGGATTGAGCGGGCACCAAACGCCGGTGGGCTTTTGTCCCCAAACAATCCGGGCGTAGGCAGTGATTTGAAGCTACGCTACGCCCATTTTACAGTCAACGTAACCATCTTTTTGCGCGATTCGAGCGCATTTTCGGTGTCTCTCCATAAGACGAAAGCCGGTCGAATTGATTCGCCTGCGCCCTGAACGCGTCGCGCGCTCAGAGCATTCGAAGCCTGCGCAGCGCCTCCATAACTTCCTCGGGCTCAATCGTGCTGATCGGGTCGCGTCGCACCACTTCGGCCCGCCCCAACGGACGCCATCGCGCCGGATCCGTCGGACCGAACAGAACCACCCCCGGCGTCCCCGCCACCGAAGCCAGATGAGAGACGCCTGAATCGACGCCGATAAACGCCGAAGCAAATCGCGCCAGCGCGGCCACCGTTCCAAGCGGCAGACCGCGCACGATCCGATGCCCGGGCGCAAGCCGACCCTCCAGTTCGACCTCGGCCGGGCCAAGCACGAACACAACGCAGGTCTCTTCCTCGAGCCATTTCGCGAGCGCGGCGAATCGCTCGATTGGCCAGTTCTTTGCCGGACTTCCGCTGCCCGGGAAAATTGCGACGAACTTGCCCGCCTCGCTCAGCCCCCATAACCGGCGCGTCGCCGACTCCAAGTCGCCGACGGAAAAGCTCAGCCTCGCCTCGAGCCGTCCCGATTCCTCACCAATCTCGCGCAAATAGGCCGCGGCGACATGGCCTGTGCCGCCGGGCCGGAACCGATGAAAGGAAACCCGCTGCCCTGCGGCCGCCTTCTCGAGTGCGGCGCGAAAACCCGGCTCGCCGGCGCTGAAAAACGAATAGATTCGGTAAAAGGAGCCGAAGAACCGGCGCGCCTGTTCGCCGGGTTCTTCGTTGCCGCGGAAGAGATGGCTTACTTCGCGCCGGTCGATCGAATGAGCCCGCGCGACTCCGAGCCGTCCCAAGGCAAACTGCGCCAGTTCCTCGCGCGCCATCAGTTCCAGGTGCGCGTGCGGATGACGGTGCGCGATCGCGTCGAGCGTCGGCGCAAAACAGAGCAGGTCTCCGAGCGCGCCCGGAAAGATAACGAGCACGCGCCCGATATTGTCGCGAGAGGCCGTGCCATTCCCGGATGTAGCCGTACCATTGCCGCTCATCGCCTGCGAAATTTAATCACCCGCCGGATTCTGCCAAGAGCCCCGCCTGCGCTTCGGTTCATGACGGTGGCCCAGTCGCAAATCCCGGGCAATTGAGGTTAAGATTGGGCCTTATGCCGTTAAGCGTTGCCAGTTCGCCGCTCGAACTGATCGGGCATACCCCGGTCGTGCGCCTCAACCGGATTGCGGGTCCGGACGACGCCGAGGTGTGGGCCAAGCTCGAAAATTTCAACCCAGGCGGCAGCGTCAAGGATCGGATCTGCCTGGCGATGATCGAAGCAGCCGAAAAGGCCGGCAAGATAAAGCCGGGCGACACTATCGTCGAGCCGACCTCAGGCAACACCGGGATCGGCCTTGCCCTGGTTTCGGCGGTCAAAGGCTATCGGCTGATTCTCACGATGCCGGATACGATGAGCGAGGAGCGGCGTTCGTTGCTCGTCGCCTACGGCGCGGAACTCGTGCTCACTCCCGACACGCGCGGGATGCACGGAGCGATCGCCAAGGCCGAGGAACTGGCGCGTGAGAATCCGAGCTATTTCATGCCGCAGCAGTTCAGCAACCCCGCCAACCCCGAGATGCATTACCGCACCACGGGCCCGGAACTGGCCGAGCAACTCGAGCGTATCGACGCGTTCGTCGCCGGCGTCGGCACCGGCGGCACTATCAGCGGGGTAGGGCGCTACCTGCGCGAGCATCTGAAGAACCGTCCTCTTATCGTGGCAGTCGAACCCAAAAGCTCTCCTGTGCTATCCGGCGGAGAGTCCGGATTTCACAAGATACAGGGAATCGGAGCGGGCTTCGTCCCGAAAACCCTCGACACCGGGATCTATGACGAGATAATTACGGTGAGCGACGAGGACGCCGCGAATTACGCGCGCAGGCTCGCACGCGAAGAAGCCTTGCTGGTTGGAATTTCATCGGGCGCGAACTGTTGCGCCGCGATGCAGGTCGCCAAACGGCTCGGCAAAGGCAAAGTGGTCGCCGCGATCTTCTGCGACACCGGCGAACGCTATCTGACCACCGATCTCTTCCAGGCCGAGGGCATCTGAGAGCGCGCGTGCCAAGGGTATCGGGCCTGCGGCAAACGATGGCAGAACTGGCGAGAAAGCTCGAAAGGCTGCGTGCGGTGCTCGCTTCGATGGAAAGCGTGATGGTCGCGTTTTCCGGCGGAGTCGACAGCACGTTCGTGCTCAAGGTGGCGCATGACACGCTCTGCGAGCGCGTGCTTGCGCTGACCACCACTTCGCCCACAATGCCGGAGGAAGACCGCCGCTCGGCGCTCGAGATGGCGCGGCTTATCGGCGCGCGTCACGTGCTCGTAGAGTCCAACGAGCTAGAGGTGCCGGGCTACGCAAGCAACCCGCTCAACCGATGCTATCTGTGCAAGAGCAACCTGTTCACGGTCTGCGAGGCGAAGGCCGCCGAACTTGGCATTGCCGAGATCGTCGACGGGCTCAATCTTGACGACCTCCACGACTACCGGCCGGGTATCAAGGCGGCCTCGGAGCGCCGCGTGCGCCATCCGCTGGTCGAAGCCGACCTGCGAAAGAGCGAGATCCGCGAACTTTCACGCGAACTGGGCCTTCCGACGTGGGACCGCCCGGCCTCGCCATGTCTTTCCTCGCGCTTTCCGTACGGAACCGAGATCACGCCCGAAGGGCTGCGCAAGGTGGAGCAGGGCGAGCAACTGATGCGCGGGCTCGGCTTTCAGGTCGTGCGCGTCAGGTACCACGGCGACGTCGCGCGGCTCGAGCTCGACGGCGCGGAGATGTCGCGCATCCTTGAGCCTGAGCTGCGTGAGGCGATCGATCGCGAATTCAGAAAGATCGGATTTCGCTTCGTGGCCGTTGATTTGCGCGGATTTCGTTCGGGCTCGTTGAACGAGGGTATCGTTGTCGAGCAGGCTTCGGCGAAGAGGCGCGATTAGCAAGCGCGCTCTGCGCGCGCGGCGCTGTTTCTTACCTTGCGAGCGTAGCCGCTATCGCCTCGGCGATTTCAAGGTCGGAGCGCGTTGTTATCTTCAGGTTGAGAGCCGAGGCTTCTACAATCTCCACTATTTCGCCAAGCCGTTCCACCAGGTCGGCGTCATCGGTCGCGGAAATTCTCCTCGTTCTGGCGTGTTCGTGGGCCGCTATCAGGAGCTGGCGGCGAAACGCTTGCGGCGTCTGCGCCTGGTAAAGACCGGCGCGCGGTACCGTTTCCAATATCCGGCGTTCTTCGACGCGTTTGAGAGTGTCGGCAGCGGGAATCGCCGCGATAGCCGCGCCCGAGCGGACCGCAGCCTCGATACATCTCTCGAACAGAGCTAGAGGCGCGAACGGACGCGCCGCGTCATGGATCACAACCAGTTCGGACTCCGCGCTGGTAAGGCCAAGTGCAATACGCACGGAATCCTGCCGCTCGGCGCCGCCTTCGGTCACCTTGACTGGAACATTCAGGCCGGCGCGACGGGCCTCGGCGCGGGCCTCGTTCTCCATAGCGCCCGGGACCGTAACGACGACTTCGACGAGTTCGGCAAGCGCGGCCACGGTGCTGAGCGAATGACATAACATGGTTCGCCCGCCAACCGTTACGAAGGCCTTAGGTTGGCCGACAGCGAGCCGGCTGCCGCTGCCCGCGGCCACGATTATCGCGGAGGTTCGCATCTGTCAGGCGTATCGGTTCTTATAACGGAGCGGAGCTCGCTGAAAAAGAAATGGGGCCAGGCTTTCATCTTCCTGGCCCCATCATGAGCGTTTTCAAGCTCGACGATTCTCTAATTGGCGAAAATCGTCCTCAGCTCTTCCATGATTTCCTCTTCGGGATGAGCCTTTGCGATCGAAAGCTCCTTGACGAGCAGGCTTCGGGCCGTGTCGAGCATCTTGCGCTCGCCGAAGGAAAGCTCCTTGTCGCTCTTGAGCACCAGCAGATCGCGGAGCACTTTCGCGATCTCAAGAGGGGAACCGGTTTTGATCTTCTCGGTGTACTCGCGATAACGGCGGTTCCAGGTCTGCGAGTCCACCTCGACCTTCTTTTGCCTCAGGATACGGTAGATCTTGTCGACCATATCTTTGCCGATGACGCGTCTGAGGCCGACCGCCTCGACATTCTCGGTCGGAATCATGATGGTCATCTTTTCAGTGCCGAGGATCCGAAGCATGTAAAACCGGCGTTCGGTTCCGGAAATCACGCGAGTCTGGATGTCGTCGATAACGGCGACCCCGTGGGCCGGGTACACCACCTTCTCGCCCTTCTTGAATGGCAAATTCATTTTCAGCTTTGGCACTTTATTTTTACCGGCCTTGGGCACGCAGCGGCTGACGTCCCTGACGGGTTCATCGCCACTCAGTGACCGGTAAAAAAATTATGGCACAAATTGCGCTTAATGTCACCCGGCCTTTGTGGCTGTTCCGAGTCGAGACCAAACCTCGTTCTACAAACGGTAGATCGGAA
>JAJYMR010000014.1 GCA_021786815.1 Deltaproteobacteria bacterium | reverse complement strand
ATCCTTCACGCCGCCGTCGGCCGTGACGTCGTACGCCCAGACCGCGCTGGTGGGAGAATCGCAGTGATAGAGAAGTTTGCGGTCCGGGCTCAGGCCAAGGCCGTTGGTGACCAGGATTCCGTCCCATAGCTTGGTGGCGCGGCCCGGCGGATCGATTCGGAACAGGCTTCCCGGAAGCGGCTTCGCGTCGCTCAGCGGATTGAAGCTGAGCGAACCGGTGTAAACGGCGCCCGCGTCGTTGGTGGTCAGGTCGTTAAGCCCCATCAGCGGCTTGCCCTCCCATTCGATGAACAGGTTTCGGCTCTGGCCCGTGCTTTCGTCGAACAGGATGAGTCCGCGCCCGGTCATCACGATTCCGCCGCCCTCGTTGAACATCATCCCGCCCACGCCGCGTCGTTTCGCGAGCACGGTTTCGAGCCTGCCGTCGGGATGGCGCCGATAGACGCCCCCGTTGGGCACGTCGCTGAAGTGGAGCCTGTCCTGCTCGTCAACGCGTGGCGCTTCGATAAGCCCATATCCCCAGGCAAGCGTCTCGAACTTCATCGGACCCACCCTCCTCGAAACCGTTTACCACGGTCGGGGCCGAAGCTTCGAGCGCCGGATGCGTGATAACGGCCTCGTCAGACGGTAGCCGGGGTCATGCGCTCCGCGTCGGCGCGCCTGAGCCTTCGATGGCACAGGTAGATGAGGACCGGCTGGAGCACGCGCGTCAGTATCATGATCGCGAGCGCGCCGCCGATAACGACGATCGCGAGCGGACGCTGGGTCTGCGCGCCGATTCGCGTCGAAAGCGCCATCGGCAACAGCCCGAGCGCATCGACGAGATCGGTCATCATCGTGGCCCGAAGCCGCCGGTCGGAGCCCATCACGATCGCCTCGGTGAACGAATGGCCCTCCTCCCACAACTGGCGGATGTAGAAGCTGAGCAGAATGCCGTCCATCGTGGCGATGCCAAAGATCGAGATGAAGCCGACTGCGGCGGACACGCTGAACGGCGTCCCGGTCAGATAGAGCCCGAGGATTCCGCCCACGCACGCCACCGGTATCTGCGCCATGATGACGAACGTGTCGATTAGCGAAGTGGTTGCGGCGTAGAGCACGCCCGCGATCAGAAGCAGCGCGACGGGCACGATCACCATGAGGCGCTCGTTGGCCTGCTTCAGTTCGCCGTATTCGCCGACCCATTCGAGGTAAATGCCGCGCGGCATATTCACCTGCTGGGCAACCCTGGCTTTGGCGTCGCGTACCGCGTCTTCAAGGTCGCGCCCGCGCACCGCGAAGGTCAGCGGCACGTAACGTTGGAGAGCCTCGCGATAGATGAACGAAGCTCCTTCGATCAGCCGGATATCGGCGAGCTGGGCGAGCGGAATCTCGCTTCCGTCCGGCGCCGTGACCCGTATGTTGCGAATGCCGTCGAGACTCGTGCGGTATTGTTTTTTCCACCTGACCACGAGATCGAACCTGCGATCGGCCTGGACCACCTGCGTGACCGCGTCACCGCCTATTGCCGCCTGCACCACCGTCGTCACGTCCCCGACGTTGATTCCGTAGCGTGCGCATTTCGTCCGGTCGGGCCTGACCAGGACGTTGGGCTGGTTGAGCGACTGATAGACGAAGACATCCGTTATGCCAGGCACCGTTTTCAGCACGGCGGCAATGTGTGCGGCCACTGACTGGTCGGTATCGAGGTCGCGCCCGAAAACCTTGACCGCGTTCGCCCCGGCCTTGACGCCCGAGAGCGCCTCGTTGACGTTATCCTCGATGTTCTGCGAGTAGGAAAAACTGACGCCGGGGAACTGGTGGCGCAGCTTGTCGTCGATCTCGGAAACAAGTTGCGCCTTGGTCATCCCGCGCGGCCACTTCGACTCGGGCTTCAATCCCACCGACAACTCGCAGTTGAAAAACCCCGTCGTTTCGGTGCCGTCGTCGGGCCGCCCCAACTGCGAGACGACTGTTGTTACCTCGGGAAAAGACATGAACACGCGGCGAATCTGGTTGACGATCTTGGCGCCCTGGTCGAGCGACATCGTCGAGGGCATGATCGCGTGCGCCCAGATATTGCCCTCCTCGAGCTTGGGCAGGAATTCGCCGCCGAGCTTCGGATAGAGCGAGAGAACCGCGAGCGCAATCGCGATCACTGCGGTGAGCGTGATTTTTGGCCACCGGAGGATTCGCTCGAACAGGCCGTGATAGAAGCCGCTGATGAACCCCCACACGCGCTCCTTGCGCTGCTTGATTCCGCGGGCGAACGCGAACGAAGCCAGCACCGGCGAAAGCGTGGCCGCGAGCAGGATCGCGGTGCCGAGCGCGTAGGCGTACGTGTGCGACATCGGCGAGAAGATCGCGCCTTCCACACCCCTCATCGTGAATAGCGGCAGGAACGCGATGACGAAAATCAGCGTCGAATAGAAGATCGGCCCGCCAACTTCCTCCGCCGCGCGCAGAATCCGCACCCGCGGCGCTTCACGCCGCGTCCCCTGGCCCATCGCCAGGTGGCGTTGGATGTTCTCCATCACGATCACGGTCGAGTCGATGATGATGCCGAAGTCGATCGCGCCCAAGGAAATCAGGTTGGCCGGCGTGTTCCCGAGCCACATCAGCATGAACGCGCCGCACAGCGCGAGCGGGATGTTCACCGCGGCAATAAGTCCCGCGCGGAAGCTTCCCAGGAAGAAGATCAGGACCAGGAAGACCAGCACGATCCCGACGCTCAAATTCTCGAACACCGTGCGCAGCGTGGTTCTGACCAGCCCCGTGCGGTCATAGTACGGGACAACCTTGTAGCCCCTCGGCATCACACCCGAGTTGTTGAGCCACTTCACCTTTTTTTCCACGCCCCTGAGGGTTTCGAGCGTGTTGCCGTACTTGCGCATCAGGACGATGCCGGTGACAACCTCATCGCGGCCGTTCATCCCGACGATTCCAAGGCGCGGCGCGTAGCCGACGCTCACATTGGCCACGTTGTCGACGGTTATCGGCGTCGCGTTGTGGACCCCGAGCACGATACTGCGGATGTCGTCCAGCGAGTGGATGAAGCCGAGGCCGCGAACGTCGAAAGCTTGCTCGCCGAGGTCCAGGTAGTTGCCACCGGCGTCGGTGTTCGAGTTCTGGATTGCGCTCACCAGGGTCGAGAGCGGGACCTTATAATAGGTGAGCTTCTGCGGATCGACGTCGACGTGATACTGCTTGGTGAGCCCGCCGAAAGTGCTCACGCCGATCACGCCCGGCACGGTGGTCAGTTGCTTGGCGACCAGCCAGTCGTCAATCGTTTTTTCCCTGATCAGATTGTGATTGGGCCCCTCGACCGAGTAGCGGTAGATTTCGCCGATCGGATTTTCCGGCGAGATGCCCGGCGTAATCCCCTGCGGCAGAGTAACGAACCCGAGGCGGTTGATTACCTCGACGCGGTCCCAGTAATAGTCGCTGTCCCAACTGAAGTAGCATCGGATGTCCGAAAGCCCGAACAGCGAGATGGAATCCATCCGCACAAGGTTGCGCGAGGAGGCCAGCCCGTACTCGAGCGGCACGGTGACCATCTTTTCGACTTCTTCGGCGCTGAGCCCGGTCGGCAGCGTCAGCACCTCGACCAT
>JAJYMR010000238.1 GCA_021786815.1 Deltaproteobacteria bacterium | reverse complement strand
TCGTTCACCTGATGCGCCTGTTCGAGGTCGCCGGGACCGCATATCAACGAGGCGATACCCACGTGTGAAAACCATCCGCCGTCGGTGCCGAAGGGTGCGCCGCGTGAAACCGTCGCGCCAGTCGCCTCGAACAGCGCCTTCTCGAGCGCGGTCCCTCGCGGCGAATTGAGCGACGGAAAAGCCATCGGCGGACTGAGCCTTATCTCAGCGCGAAATTTTCCGAGCGCATAGTCATGGGTGTCTATTCGCGATACCCGCTGCTCCACTTCGCGGTAAAGCGCGAGCGGATCAGCGTCGGGAAGCGAGCGGTAGCTCACCCTGACAACGCATCGCTCGGCAATCATATTGGTCGCAAGACCGCCGTGGATGGTGCCGAGGTTCATCACATCGCACGGCGCTTCGGGGAAAATTTCGACGAAACGCGGATCGGGACTCTCCGCGCGCTCGTGCTGGAGGCGGCCGATTACTTCGAGCACTTTGCCCATCACCGCGATCGCATTGACGCCCTGGTCCGGTGTGCCGCTATGGCCGCCGCGTCCGTCCACCGTTATTTCGAAGGTCACGATACTTTTGTGAGCGTGGCAAACACGATAAGACGTCGGCTCGCCAATCCATGCGAGACGCGGCGAGGGCACGTCGCCCAGAAGCCCCGCGAGTTCAGGGGCGAGCCTCTCCGCACCGGTGTATCCGACTTCCTCATCGGCGGTGAAGGCAAACACCAGCGGCCGGAGCAGGCTCTTGCGGTCAATAGCCGCCGCCGCTTCGACGCACTGAGCGAGAAACGCCTTCATGTCAGAGGTTCCGCGCCCATAGATGCGCTCGGCTTCGACCTCCATCTTGAGCGGGTCGCGGGTCCATCCCGGTTGCCCCTCGAAGGGCACGGTGTCGATATGGCCGGAGATTATCAGGCCGTCAGTGACCGGAGGGCCCGCCCATGCGAGCACGTTCACCTGTGGCACGCCCGAGATTTCGACGCGCTGGCAGGCGACCTTGAATCCGAGGCTCTGGAAACGTTCGGCCAGGAACTCGGCCGCCGGCTGATTGCTACGCGAACTTACGGTATCGAAAGCGATAAGCCGGCGGGCGGTTTCGTACAGCATCTCGCGCATGCGGAAAACCCGCCGCAAGCTTAGCAGGTTACACTGCCGGATTCCGCACGCACTTCGACGAGCTTAAGGGCGCTGACAGCGCCAGCCGTGACCGTTCAGGCGCCGTACAGAACGCGGCTCCAGATTGCCAGAATGGTCTCGGTGACCTGCCGCGGGTCGGCCTTGGGCTCTCTGCCGAACCGCTCCATCAGGTAACGCTCGTTCATCAGCACCAGCGCCGCGGCAACCTCGGACGAATCGAGCTGTCTGACCGCTCCGTTTTCGAGTCCCGCCCTGATACGGGCGGCGGCCGCTTCGATCAGCCGGTTGAGGGTTGCGCGGTAAATCTCCTCCACCTGCGCATCATGGCTTGAGGCGTCGGCGAGTGCCCGCAGCAGATAGCCGCGTTCGGCGTACATGCCGATCAGCCGTTCGACTCCGGTGCGGAGATCGTTCAGTGGTTCGCCCTGCCCCGCAAGCCATTGCTCGGCGGCTGCGTAGGTGGAATTGCCAAATCGTTCGACGAGCTTGACCACCAGATGATGACGATCGCGGAAGTACTCGTAGAACGAGGGACGCGAGAGCCCAGTGCGCGACATCACGTCCTCGACCGTCATCTCGCGGAACGGGCGTTCCCTCAGAAAGCCTTCGGCCGCGTCAAGGATCTCGTTTTCGGCGGCTTCAGGCTTGCGTCGGCGCCGTCTGGGCCGTTCCCGGCTTTGACCTCCCGCACGGTCGCCTCCGTCGCTACCACGGCTAAGCCTGATATTTCGCGCTCGATTCAACGGTGTGAACGGTTCGTTCGTCAGAACCGCCCCCCTGATGGACGTAAAGTTCACTGATCGGGGTCAATGCCTTCCGAACCCCCAGCCCCGAATTACCTTATAGTTTTGAAAATCTTAGAAAAAGGGCAGACGTGCGATTTGAGCAAATTTTTTGAAATCGACTGACTACTGACCGGTAGGTTTCTGATAAACTCGATGCCTGATCTGACTAAACAGTGCGTTTTGGTCAGTTGGAGGAGCGCGACCCTCTGCGCCTTGGCGAAACATTTGCCCGCTTGGCCGCATTCCCTGACTCGACCAGCGACGGAAGCGATTGCCCGGGAACCGAGCGTTCAAGCTCTTCGAGCCACGCCGCGGCCTCGCTGTCGCTGGGAGCGCGATAATCGCCGCGCGGAGAAAGCGAGCCGCCCGATCCGACCTTCGGGGCGTTCGGAATGCAACTGCGTTTGAACTGGCTCAGTTTGAAGAACCGTTCGAGGAAGGTGCGAAGATGTTTTTTTATCTCACCGATATCGTAACTGTGACGGGCCTCGGGCGGAACATGGGGCCACAAACCACTCTTCAGGTCGTGCCATGCGCAATAGGCAAGGAATGCTATCTTCGACGGTAGATAACCGAACCTTAGCGTGTAATAGAGACTGAAATCGTGAAGCTCGTACGGCCCGAGTATTGCCTCGGTGTCCTGTGCGGGGCCTGCACCGTCGCCGGGTATCAGCTCGGGGCTTATCGGCGTGTCCAGGATATCGAACAGAACCTCGCTCGCTTCGTTGCCAAGGCGCCTGGTCTGCGCGACCCATCGGACAAGATGCTGGATAAGCGTCTTCGGCACGCTCGCGTTTACCGCGTAGTGCGACATGTGATCGCCCACGCCGTAGGTGCACCAGCCGAGCGCGAGCTCGCTCAGATCGCCCGTTCCGACCACGAGCGCACGATGCATATTGGCGAGGCGGAAAAGATGGCTGGTGCGCTCGCCCGCCTGCACGTTTTCGAATGTGACGTCGTAAACGTGCTCTCCGCGGCCGTAAGGATGGCCGATGTCTTTCAGCATCTGGAGCGCGCTCGGGCGGATATCCATTTCGTGCGCCTCGCATCCGATCGCCCGCATCAGGCGACGGGCCTGCTCGAGGGTTCGCTCGCTGGTCGCAAACCCGGGCATCGTGTAGGCGAGCACGTTGCTGCGCGCACAGCCCAGACGGTCCATCGCCTGCGCGCACACCAGCAGCGCGTGGGTCGAATCAAGGCCGCCCGAGACGCCTATCACCACGCGGTCGATTGCGGCTGAGCGCAGCCGTTTGACCAGCCCCTGCACCTGGATTTCGTACACTTCCGAGCATCGCTCGTCCCGGCGCGCCGGGTCGGACGGAACGTAGGGAAAACGCTCGTAGCGCCGCTCAGGCAGAAGCCTGCCCTCGCGCGCCAACTCGATATCCGCGTCCACGTACCGAAAGCTTCGAATCTCCTCGCGAACGCGGCGCGCCGATTCTCCGAAGCTGTTCTGGCGCATCCGCTCCTGGACCAGGCGTTCCAGGTCGATCTCCGAGCAAATCAGCTCCGGCTCGTCGGAGAATCGGTGCGATTCCGCGAGCAGATTGCCGTTTTCGTAAATCAATGCGTGGCCGTCCCATGCGAGGTCGGTGGTCGATTCGCCGGGACCCGCGGCTGAATACAGATACGCCGCAAGGCATCGCGCCGACTGGCTCGCCGCAAGGGTTCGGCGGTAA
>JAJYMR010000055.1 GCA_021786815.1 Deltaproteobacteria bacterium | reverse complement strand
GATCTATGGGCCCGGATTTCGCCGATTACCCACATATGGGCGTATGGACCGACGGCTACTATTTCTCGTTCAACATGTTCAACGGGGACACCCTGGTTGGGGGAAGGGCATGTGCCTTTGACCGCAACGCGATGCTCGACAATTCCACGGCGACGGCGCAATGCTTCGATGCCCCGGCGCTGTTTGGAAGCGTGCCCGCGGATTGGGACGGCGCCCTCGCTCCGCCGACCGGCTCGCCGGGCTATTTTGTTAACTTTGGCAGCAATGTCGTGAACATCTGGTCGTTACATGCGGACTTCGCCAATCCGGCCAACGCCAACCTGACGGGGCCAGTGGTGTTGCCGGTTCAGCCGTTCACGCCCGCCTGCAAAGAGGTTGAACCGGGGCCGATCAAAAAAGGCAAAGGCAACGATCCGCAGGGATGTATCCCGCAAGCCGGCGTTCCAATGAAACTCGACGAGATCTCGGACCGGATGATGTATCGCGCAGCCTATCGGAACTTTGGAGATCACGAAGCTCTTGTGGCGACTCACACGGTGGCCCGCGTAATCGAGAAGAAGAAGGCCATCGGCGCGGCACTGCGATGGTATGAGATCCGCGGACTGTCGACCGTTCCGAGCATCTATCAACAAGGTACCTACGCGCCCAACGCGCACTGGCGCTGGATGGGCAGCATCGGGATGGACTCCGTCGGCGATATTGCAATCGGTTACAGCCTCTCGGGACCAGGCCTCCATCCGCACATCGCATACACCGGCCGCACACCCGGCGATCCGGCTGGAACGATGGAATCCGAGGACATCGTCGTTATGGCCGGCAAAGGCTCGCAGCGTGGCACGGATCGATGGGGCGATTACAGCGCGCTGTCGATCGACCCGGCCGATGACTGCACGTTCTGGTACACGACCGAATACATCCCCAAAACCGGAGAGGCGCCGAACTGGCAGACGCGAATCGCTTCGTTCAAGTTCCCAAGCTGTGCCGGAACTGGCCCGTATTGATCCGATGGTGACGGCGGCCGGCACGCTTTGCGCGTTTGTGACGGCCAGGACTTGGTAGTGGTGGCGGCCGAGCGCGAGCAGCCTTGGCTGCTCGCGCTCGGCGCCCCGGGTTGCGGGCGGCGGATGACCACAAAGCGATAGTGCGTGAGCAGCGAGCGGGCGGGCCGAATGATTAGCGACTGGATCTATAACAGCCCGACGTGGCTGTGGGGGACGATTCTGGTAACGCTCATCGCGGGTGGAGCGTGTGTCGGCCTCGCGATCTTTCACCGCGCGGTCCACGTGGAGTTTCGCCGGGCGCACAATGAGTTGGCCGGGTTCATAGTCGCGGCTATCAGCGTCACCTACGCGGTTCTGCTCGCTTCCATCGCGGTCGCGACCTGGGAATCTTTCAGCCACGCGGAGCAGATCGTCGATCTTGAGGCGGACTACGTCGGCAGCATCTACCGGGACACCCAGGGCCTGCCACCCGATGCGGGCGCAAACATTCGCAACGATGCGCGGCAGTACATCAGGGCCGTGATCGACGACGAATGGCCGCTGCAGCAAGCCGGAAAGACGCCAGACCAGGCGTGGGAACCGCTGCGCAGGCTGCATACGGCCGTCGTCACGCTGCAGCCGGTCAATCCGGGTGAAGCGGTGATTCAGGCCGAACTGTTGAGGACATTAAATGAGCTCTACCGCGCCCGTACCAGCCGGCTCTCGGCGGCGGAAGGGCACGTTCCGGAGGTGATTTGGTGGATCCTCTGTTTCGGCGGCGCGGTCGTGATTGGGTTTACCTACTTGTTCGGCTTCGATGACTTCCGCATGCATCTGGTGATGACCGCGGCCGTTGCGATCTCACTCGCGCTGGTGGTGGTGCTGATCGTTGCCCTCGACTGGCCGTTTCGCGGCGAGGTCAGCGTCTCTCCGGGTGCCTTCGTCAAGACCCAGCAATCGTGGGCCGACTTGTCGTTCGGGAAGACCAAATAGTAGAGAGCCCGCCTGCGGCGGGATGAACCGGCATCATCTCGATCCATCGCGACTCGGGCGCGGCTCAGTCCAGATTGTTACCCAGGGAGCGTCGAACGCCGACCCGGAAGCCATCGCGTTTCCTTCCTTTCCGTCCGCCACCGGCTCCGTGGCCGACGGAGTTTGGATCGAACCGTAGCATCGCCGGTTGCAAGTCGATAGCCGCGCTTGTCGGGGCCGGCATGTCCGCGCCGGCGTGAGGCTTATCCGGCGAGTTTCTTTTTCAGGAGCTCGTTGATCACCTTGGGATTGGCCTTGCCGCCCATCGCCTTCATCGCCTGACCCACGAAAAAGCCGAACAGCTTGTCGCGCCCGCCGCGATATTCGGCGAGTTCCTTGGGATGGGCCGCGATTACCTTGTCGCACACCTCGGCGATAGCGGCTTCGTCGGAGACCTGCGCGAGTCCAAGCTCGGCGACCGTCGCCTCCGCACCTTTGCCCGATTTGCACATCGCGGCGAACGCGGTCTTGGCGGCGTTGAGGCTGATCTTCTGAGCTTCGACCATCCGCAGCAGCGAGCCTGTCTCGGCCGGCTTCGGAGCCGCTTCGGCGAGCGGTTTTGCGCTCTCGCGTATCGCGCGCAGCACTTCGGTCATCACCCAGTTTGCCGCCGCCTTGCGATTCTTGAGGCCCGGCAGCGCCGCCTCGAAGTAGTCGGCGACTTCGCGCTCGGCGACGAGCACGTCGGCCTCGTAGGGCGAGAGCGTATAGTCGCGGACATAGCGGGCGCGGCGCTCGGCCGGCATCTCCGGCATCGTGGATTTCACCGCCTCGACGAGGTCGGGCGGGATCCTGAGCGGCGGCAGGTCAGGCTCCGGGAAATAGCGATAGTCGTGGGCGAACTCCTTCGAGCGCATCGGGCGCGTTTCCTCGCGCACCGGGTCCCAGAGATGGGTTTCCTGGGCAATCTTGCCGCCCGCCTCGAGGATTTCGATCTGGCGGCTGACTTCGAACTCGATCGCCTTTTCGACGAATCGGAAGGAGTTGAGGTTCTTGATTTCGCTCTTGACGCCGAGCTTCTCGGTGCCGCGCGGACGCACCGACACGTTGACGTCGCATCGCATGCTCCCCTCCTCCATCCGTGCGTCCGAGATGTCGGCGTAGCGCAGGATGGCGTGGAGCGCGCGCAGGTAGGCGCCGGCCTCGTCGGCGCTTCGGATGTCGGGCTCGCTTACGATCTCGACCAGCGGCACGCCGGAGCGGTTGAAATCGACCAGCGAGCCATCGGCCTCATGGATGTTCTTGCCGGCGTCTTCCTCGAGATGGATTCGGACCAGACGGATACGCTTGGGCTCCTCGCCGTCCTTTGCGGGCAGCTCAACGTAGCCGCCCTTGCACACGGGCGTTTCGTACTGGCTTATCTGGTAGCCCTTGGGCAGGTCGGGATAGAAGTAGCTCTTGCGGTCGAAGATCGAGTGCGGCGCGATCTCGGAGTGCGCGGCGATTCCCGCGCGCACCGCAAGCTCGACGGCCTGGCGATTGAGCACCGGCAGCACGCCGGGCATTCCCATGCACACCGGGCATACGTTGCCGTTGGGCGGAGCGCCGAACGCCGTCGAGCATCCGCAGAACAGCTTCGAGCGGGTGAGAAGCTGCGCGTGAACCTCAAGTCCGATTACCGCTTCGTACTTTTCCAGACCGATCGCCATTTCACTCACACCTTCGTCGGCCGCTTTGCCTGCGCGCGCGAGCGTTCGTACGCGTCGCCCGTGCGGAAGATGGTTTCCTCGCTGAAGGCCGGCCCGATCATCTGCATCCCGATCGGAAGGCCGTCGCCGTCGTAGCCGCACGGAATCGACATCCCGGGCAATCCCGCCAGGTTCACCGAGATGGTGAAAATGTCCGAGAGATACATCGTGAGCGGGTCTGCCGTCTTCTCGCCGAGTCTGAAGGCGGTGGCCGGCGCGACCGGCACGACGATAACGTCGCAGTTCGTGAATGCTCGCTCGAAGTCGCGGCGGATGAGCGTGCGGACCTTCTGCGCCTTCAGATAATAGGCGTCGTAGTAGCCGGCCGAGAGCGCGAACGTTCCGAGCATGATCCGGCGCTTAACCTCGGCGCCGAAGCCTTTGGCGCGCGAGCGGTTGTAAAGCTCGTCGGTGTTCTCCGACTCGGCTCGAAAGCCGTAGCGCACGCCGTCGTAGCGCGCGAGGTTGGCGCTCGCCTCCGCGGTCGCGACCAGGTAATAGCACCCGATCGCGTAGGGCGTGTGAGGAAGCGAGATATCGACGAGGCGCGCGCCGAGCGATTCGTAATGCTTGAGCGCGGCGCGCACGGCAATTTTGACCTCGCGCTCCATCCCTTCGACGAAATATTCCTTCGGCACGCCGATTCGAAGCCCTTTGACGTCGCCCGTGAGTGCCTTTTCGTAGTCGGGCACGGGACGTGCCGAGCAGGTCGAGTCGTGCGAATCGACGCCCGCGAGCGCACGAAGCAGGATCGCCGCGTCGCGCACGGTTTTGGCGAACGGGCCCACCTGGTCGAGCGACGACGCGTAGGCGATTACCCCGTAGCGGCTCACGCGGCTGTAGGTCGGCTTGATTCCGACCACGCCGCAGAACGAAGCCGGCTCGCGAATCGAGCCTCCGGTGTCGGTGCCGAGCGAGGCAAGGCATTCGTCAGCCGCGACCGCAGCCGCCGAGCCGCCCGAAGAACCGCCGGCCACGCGCTCCAGGTCGTAGGGGTTGCGCGTCGGGCCGAAGGCGGAATTCTCCGTGGAGGAGCCCATCGCGAACTCGTCCATATTGGTCTTGCCAAGGAAGACCGCGCCCTCGGCGCGCAGTTTCGCGATGACCGTTGCGTCGAAGGGAGGAACGAAGTTTTCGAGGATCTTCGAGGCGCAGGTGGTGCGTACTCCGCGCGTGCAATAGATGTCCTTGAGCGCAATCGGAATTCCGCACATCGCGGGCGCGTCGCCCGAACCAAGACGGCGGTCGGCCGCGTCCGCCTGTTCGAGCGCCTCGCGCTCGGACACGGTGATGAAGGCGCTCAGGCGAGGTTCGACCTCGGCGATACGATCGAGGCAGGCGCGGGTGATTTCGCGCGAGGAGACCTCGCGCTTTCGAAGCATGTCGCGCGCCTCGGAGACGCTTAACTTGTTGAGTTCGGATGTCATTCGCTGGTCTTTCTGGACGGGCCGTCGGGTTCGAGCCCGGTTACTCTATAATCCGGGGGACCTTGAAAAATCCGCCTTGGCGCGCCGGCGCATTGGCCAGCATCTCTTCGGGCGCGGGATGGTTGGTCACCGCGTCATCGCGGATCGGAGTGCCAGCCTCGCCGACCTGCGCGGTCGGAGGCACGTCGGTGGTGTCGAGTTCGTTGAGCTTCTCGACGTACGCCAGGATGCTGCTCATGTCGGCCTGAAGGCGCGCTTCATCGTCGGCGCTCATTTCAAGCCGCGCAAGGCGCGCGACATGACGCACTTGCTCCAGACTGATTTTTTTCTCGGCCATCGCTACAGAATCCTAACATTATGGGCCATCCAAGTCAGTCGCGTGCGGTTGCGAACTCCGGGGCCGCGCGCTTGCCAGCACGTGCCGGGGCATCTACGTTGATGCAGGAACATGCGCGGAAAGCGGCGGGCGAATCTCGCGAGGGAAGGTTCCGGCGGGGGTCTCGGATGGCTGGGCGGACTCGTTGCGCGGGCGCGGGAATGGGCCGGTGGCGGGCCTTTCTCGTTCGGGCGTCGCAGCGAGCGTCTGGCGGCGCGGCACCTTCGATGGCGCGGCTACCGGGTGCTGGCGCGGAACTTTCGCGCGGCTGGCGCCGAGATCGACCTGGTCGCGATGGAGGGCGATACGGTCGTGTTCGTTGAGGTCAAGGCACGCCGCGGCAATGTCGCCGGCACGCCGGCGGCCGCTGTCGATGAAGGCAAGCAGAGGAGAATCCGCCGCGCGGCCGAGATTTTCGCGGCGCGTTATCGTACCGGAAACCGTCCGATCCGCTTCGACGTGGTCGCGATAAGCGGCGACGGCCGAAGCCGTAAATTCGAGATACTTAGGAACGCGTTCTGAATGCTCGACATCAAGCTGATTCGCGAACAGCCCGACTATGTAAAGACCAAAATCGCCCAGACCGGTGCGGACCCGGGCGATATCGACCGTGTACTGGAGGCCGACGCGCGCCGGCGCCGCCTTCAGCATGAGCTCGACGAGATGCGGGCGCGCCGCACGCGCGAATCCAAGGAACTTGGCAAGGCCACTCCCGAGGAACGCGACCGAAAGCGCGCCGAGATGCGCCAGTTGGGCGAGCAGATCTCGGCTGGCGAGCGCGATCTCGCGGCGTTGGAGGAAGAAAACACAAGGCTGCTCCTGATGCTGCCGAATCTCCCGCGCGACTGGGTCCCGGTCGGCAAGGACGACAGCGAAAACCGGATCGTCCGCACCGAGGGCGTCGAGCGCGAGTTCACCTTCGAGCCGAAACCGCATTGGGAGCTTGGCGAGCGGCTCGGGATAATCGACTTCGAGCGCGGCGTGAAGCTCTCGGGCACGCGGTTCCATTTCCTGGTCGGGATGGGTGCGCGGCTGGAACGGGCGCTTATCGCCTGGATGCTCGACTTAAAGACGCAAGAGCAGGGCTATCTCGAATTCGCGCCGCCGCTGATGGTCAACACGGCGACGGTTATCGGCAGCGCCCATCTGCCGAAGTTCGAGGACACGATGTATCGCGACAAGGAAGAGGACTTCTGGTTCGTTCCGACCGCCGAAGTCCCGTTGACCAACCTCTACGCGCGCGAAATCCTCGAAGCCGAGCGCCTGCCGATTTACATGACCGCCTACACGCCGTGCTTTCGGCGCGAAAAGATGTCCGCCGGGCGCGACGTCCGCGGTATCAAGCGCGGCCATCAGTTCGACAAGGTCGAGATGGTCAAGGTGGTCCATCCGGCAACCTCCGACGAAGAGCTGGACAAGCTCGTCGAGAACGCGTGCGAAGTATGCAGGCGGCTCAAGATCCCATTCCGCGTGGTCCAGATGTGCACCGGAGACCTCGGCTTCTCGGCTGCGGGAAAGTATGACGTTGAGATGTATGCGCCGGGCGTGCGGGAGTGGCTGGAAGTAAGTTCATGCTCGAATTGCTGGGACTTCCAGGCGCGGCGCGCGCAGATTCGGTTCCGCGAGAAGGGCGGAAAGCCGGAATTCGTCCACACGCTCAACGGCTCGGGCCTGGGGCTTCCGCGCACGCTTATCGCCGTGCTCGAAAATTACCAGAATGATGACGGCAGTATCACGGTTCCGGAGGTGCTGCGGCCTTACATGGGTGGCGTGGAGCGGATCACGCGTGCCTAGGCGGAATCCCCGGCCTGCTTTAAACCACCGTTATTATCTTCGTAACATCTCCGTAATAGTCGGAATGTACAATTTACGTAGTGATGGTGTGTGCGCCCGTTTGCCCGGGATTCAAGGGAAGGAATCGGTCTTGTCGACAGCGCGGGAGGCCGGGCGATGGCCGATTCGGTGAATTCCGTGGTTGACGAGGCCGCGGTGGAGCGCCACGAGGCGCGCCGCCCGCAACCGGTTCTGGTCCACTTGGCTGATGCAGCCTATCGCTTCGCTTACCGTCCAGATCTATACCTATGCCATCTCGCCTTTTCCCGACTGGCAGCGCCAGGCATGGGCCGGGGCGCTGGTGCTTACCGTTATCGTGCTTGCGCTCGAGACTCGGGGTAAGATGGGTGACGGGCGGGCAAGCAGGGGCGCTGCACTAATCCATGGCTGAGAAGCTTATCACCCGTAACCTGAGCGCCTATTTCGGCCAGGTGCGGGCTTTGAACGATATCAACCTGGCATTCCCGGAGAACCGTATAACCGCGATTATCGGGCCTTCGGGATGCGGTAAATCGACGCTGGTCCGATGCCTCAACCGGATGCACGAGGTCGTGACGGGCGCACGGGTCGAAGGCGAGGTGATCCTCGACGGCGAGAACATCTACGACCCGGCAATCGATGCGGTCGGCGTCAGGCGGCGAATCGGGATGGTGTTCCAGAAGCCGACTCCGTTTCCGACCATGTCGGTGGAGGAAAACGTCGCGGCGGGCTTGAGGCTGAACAACATCGCGCAGAGCCGCGCCGAACGCGCCCGGGTCGTCGAACGAAGCCTTAGGCAGGCCGCGCTATGGGAAGAGGTCAAGGACCGGCTGAATCGCCCCGGTATCAGCCTGTCGGGCGGGCAGCAGCAGCGGCTCTGCGTCGCGCGCGCGCTCGCGGTGGAACCCGAGGTCCTGCTGATGGACGAGCCGTGCTCAGCACTCGATCCGATCTCGACCGCGCGAATCGAGGAGCTATTACTCGAGCTCAAGGCGAATTACACTATAGTTATAGTGACACACAACATGCAGCAGGCGGCGCGAACGTCGGACCTGACTGCGTTTCTGAACGCCGGGGACTTGATTGAATTCGGGGAGACCAGGCAAATCTTCACGAATCCCGCGCGCCGCGAAACCGAGGATTACATAACGGGACGCTTTGGATAGGCCGGCTAGGGAGGGCTCGACAGATGGACACGTCGCAACTGCTTCATACCAACAGACAATATGAAGAGGAGTTGCGCGGACTGCGCGCGGGTCTTCTCAAGATGGGCGGCCTGGTCGAACGTCAAATCGCCGACGCGATGGAGGCTCTGGTCAAGCGCGACACGCCCCTTGCCCGCCAGGTCATCCTGCAGGACGAGGAAGTCAACCGCATGGACGTCGAATCGGACGAGCGATGCATCCGGCTGCTCGCGCTGCATCAGCCCGCCGGAAGCGACCTTCGCTTCATCACCACCGGGCTCAAGATAACCACCGACCTCGAGCGTATCGGCGACAACGCGGTGAATATCGTCGAGCGGGTGATCGAGCTCAACGAGGAGCCGCAGCTCAAGCCTTATCTCGACCTGCCGCGGATGTCGGAAATCGCGCAATCGATGGTCAAGGACAGCATCGACGCCTTCATGCGTTCGGATACCGCGCTAGCCGACGAGGTGATTGCCCGCGATGACGAGGTTGACCACCTGAACCATCAGGTCTATCGCGAGCTTTTGAGCTACATGGCCGAGGATCCGCACACGATCCGGCGCGCCACCAATATTCTGTTTATCTCCAAATACCTTGAGCGTATCGCCGACCACGCGACGAACATCGCCGAGATGGTCGCCTTCATGGTCAAGGGCAAAATGATCCGTCACATGGACAAGAAGAAGGAATGAGCCCTCTTGCCGCCGAACAACTCGAGCGCGGCCCGCGTCCGAAAATTCTCGTCGTCGAGGACGAGGCCGATATCCGCGAGCTGATCCGGTACAACCTCGAACGGGAAGGCTTCTCCGTCGAGGAAGCGGCCAGCGGCGCCGAGGCCCTCGAACGCATCAAGCGCCGTGCGCCCGACCTGCTGGTGCTCGACCTGATGCTGCCCGGGACGCCGGGGCTCGAAGTGTGCCGGCTGGTGCGGGCCGAAAAGGCGACCGCGACGCTGCCGATTCTTATCGTCACCGCCAAGGGAACCGAGGTTGACCGCGTGCTCGGGCTCGAGATGGGCGCCGACGACTACGTGGTCAAGCCGTTCAGTCCCCGCGAACTGGTCGCGCGCGTCAAGGCGTTGCTTCGCCGCGCCAGCGGCCGCGGCGACGCCCATCGGGCGGGCACCTGGGAACGCGGCCGGCTCAGAATCGACTACGACACCTACCAGGTTTACGTCGATGGCGAGCGGCGGGACCTGGCGCTTCGCGAATTCGAGTTGTTGCGCTTCTTCGTCGAGCATCCGATGCGCGTGTACACGCGCGAGCAGCTTCTTGACATGGTCTGGGGGCGCGATACGTTCGTTGAACCGCGCACGGTTGACGTGCACGTCCGCCGCCTGCGCCAGCATCTGGAGCGCGACGACGCGAAGCCCGAGCTGATCCTGACCGTGCGCAGCGTTGGATACCGGTTCAATCCGGAGGCGCTTGACTAAATCGCCCAACTGGAAGATGGCGGCAGCGGTCGCCGCGGGATTTTTTCCTCCGGCGCTGGTGCTGCTCATTCTGGCCGCAACCGAGCAAACGGTTTCGGTCTCGTGGGTAGTGGCGGCGCTGGTGGCCGGAGCGGTTTTTGCCGGCTGGTCCACGCTTGCGGTTGCGCGAGTATGGACGAGCCGCGCCGAACGTATCGAGACGGTTGCGGCCTCGCTCGAAAAACGCCAGCCCCCGCCCCATCTCATCCCCGACGAGCGCGACGCGATGGGCCGTGCGGAGCGCCGCCTGCTGGACGCCGCCGACGGCGTGGTTGACGAAGTCGAATCGCTCGCCGAACAGCGCGACGAATTCGAGGCGATTCTGCGCAGCATGACCGAGGCGGTGGTCGTCACCGGCTCCAAGGGGGACGTGGTGCTGCTCAACGCTCCGGCGCGGCGGATGTTCGCGCTCAGTCCCGACGCGAGCTACCGGGGCCGTGATTTCATCGAGCTGTGCCGTGACGCGCGCCTCCAGGAGTTTGTCTCGCGCTCAACCGCCTCGGGCGAGGGCCAGGTGACCAGCGCCGAAATCGCCCTTCAGACGCCCGCGCCGCGGCACGTCTCGGTCAGTGTGGCCCCGGTGCGCCGCTCCGGTGCAGGCGGCGCCGCGTGGGTCTTTGTTTTTCACGACATCACGCAGCTCAAAACCTACGAGACGGTGCGTTCGGATTTTGTCGCCAACCTGACGCACGAAATCCGCACGCCGCTCTCCGCTCTATACGGCTACGCCGAGACACTGGCGCGCGGCGTCGACGACCCCGAAACCCAGCGCCGCTTCCTCGGCATAATCGAGCATCAGGCGCGCCGGCTCTCGCGCCTGATCGACGACCTGATCTCGCTGTCCGACCTTGAACGCGGACTCACGCCGCTCAAGTTCGACGATCTCGAGGCGGCCTCCGTTCTGAGGGACGCCGAGGAACTGATGCGCGAGCAGGCGCGGCGCGAGGGCGTTGAGCTTTCGGTCGATTGTCACGGGGATCTGCCGCTGATGCGCGGGGATCGCGACCGGCTGCATCAGGTGATGCTCAATCTGCTCGACAACGCGATCAAATACACGCCACGCGGAGGAACCGTTGTGGCTTCGGCGCGCGCAGCCGCCTCCGCGCCGCCCGAATCGCGGCCGGGCGTGGAACTGGTCGTGAGCGACACGGGCGAGGGGATTCCGGCGGCCGATATTCCGCGCCTCACCGAGCGCTTCTACCGGGTCGATCGCGCCCGCTCGCGTGAGCTGGGCGGCACCGGGCTTGGCCTCGCCATCGTGAAGCACATCGTTCAGCTTCACGGCGGCTCGCTCAAAATCGAGAGCAAGCTGCGCGAGGGAACCACGGTCACGGTTTGGATTCCCGCCGCCGCGTCAGCTGCCGCCGCCGCTACCGGAACCTCCGGCACCTGAGACGCGTTTTAGGCGGAGCGCTCTGCCGTGTGTTCGGCGGGCCGTTTGCCGACGAGCTCCCCGATATCACCGGGAAAGGGAAAGCTTCCGGGCACGTAGCCGCAGAGCGGGTCCTCGGCGAGATGGTTTCCGGTCGTCGCGTAGGCGCGTGAGCGCGAGCCCCCGCACATCCGCGCAAACTCGCACGCGCCGCATCGTCCCTGAAGCTTCGCCATGTCGCGAAGCTCGGTGAACATCGGGCTTTTCCGGTAGATTTGGGCGAGCGGAGCGGTACGCACGTCCCCGCCGGCGGCGGTCAGAAAGCCGCTCGGATGTACGCTGCCGACGTGCGAGATGAAAACGAATCCGCGCCCCGCGTTTATTTCAATCGGCGTCCGCCGCTCGCTCGGACGCGCCGGCCACGGCTCGAGCGCGCCGCGCAGCGCGCGATAGGTCGGGCCGAGCTTGAGCACCTGCTCGGGCTTGAGTCCGCGTCGTTCCAGCGCCATCCGTTCGAGCACGATTCGCTTGTAATGGTGTCCCTCGGTGGTTTTGACCCGAAGCACGGTGCCGGCGTCGTACAGGAAATGCATCACGTCTTCGCATTCCTCGGGCGAGAGCTGCTCCAGGCTGATTCCCCGTCCGACCGGTACCAGGAAAAACACGCTCCAGGTCATCGCGCCGCGTTCCAGCACCAGATGCGCGATGCGCGGCAGGTCGAGCATGTTGAGTTTCGCGACCGTCGTGTTGATCTGCACCTTGAGGCCGCACTCGCGCGCAGCCTCCCACGCCGCAAGCGTCCTTTCGAAGACGCCGTCGACGCCGCGGAAGGCGTCGTGTACCTGCGCCGAGGCGCCGTCAACGCTGAGCGAAAGCGCGACCAGCCCGGCTGAGCGCAGTTCGCGCACCAGCGAGGGTGTGAGCAGCGGCGTAGCGGACGGCGAGAGCGAAACCGGCAATCCGCGGCTTGAAGCGTAGGAGACCAGCTCCAGCAGGTCGGGCCGCTTGACCGGGTCGCCGCCGGTCATCACGAAAAGCGGCGCGGGTGGCCCAAACGCCGCGATCTGATCGATGAGCGAGCGCGATTCCTCGGGCGAAAGCTCGCCGGGATTGCGCTCGGGCATCGCGGAGGCGCGGCAATGCGCGCACGCCAGATCGCATGCCCGGGTGATCTCCCAGATTACGATGAAGGGCCGAAGCCCGAGGTCGAACGATGGCCGTCGTATCGCGAAACGCGCCTGCGCGTAAGCGCCTCCTGTCTCAGGCATTTCTGCTCCCTTTCTCCCGCACCACGCTCACTTTTTCCGATGCGTCTTTGAAGAAGTATCCCGAACCGCCTTCACTAACGATCCTGAGCATCCGCTCAGGCGCAAGGACGCGTATTCCCGCAAGCACGTCGACTCCGCACGAGAAGAACGGCTCCGTCCATAGGGGAGCCGTAGGTCCCGCGAGCACGACCCTCCTTGCGCGCGACGCCGCATGGAGCATCGCTTCCAGTCCGCCCTCGACCAGCGCCGAGGCCGAGATGATTGCGACGGATGCGCTCGAGAGCGCTTCGGCCGCGCGCTCAGGCGGTCTCCAGAAGCCGGCTTCATCGGACTTGAGGGCTTCGCGATGCTTGTCAACGATCCAGAGGTCGGCGACGTTGCCTCGAAGGCGCCGGATGAACGGCACGAACGCGCCCACCATCGCGACCCGGTCGTCGCCGACGATTTCCGCCGCGTCGAGGGCGTCGAGATCCGGGCAAAGCCGTCCGCCGGGAAAACCGCTTCTGCTCGCGGCGAGCGCCGAGAGCGCGTTCAGCGTCGCAACCCCGACCGCTCTTTTGAGCGGCGCTTCCGCGGCGGCATAGGCGGCGAGATGCCACGCCTGCTCTCCCGCGAGTCTGCCCGCATGAGGCGCCGCGGCGGCCGACTTCGGGCAGCATACAGTGTCGGCAAGCTCTCTCGGCGTGAACGCGACGCCCGTATGGCCCGTCGATAGTTCGGCCGCGGTGTAGAAAACCCCTATCCTCAGGTCGCGAACCGTGATTGGTTCGCGCTCCAGCGCAAGTTCGAGGCTCGCCTTCCAGTCGCTGATGAGTTCCATCGGTTTCAAGGAGCCGCCGGCCTGAAGAAAGCGCAGTCATGCGGGCCGGTCCTTGGAATTGCAGTCGCGGAACCCGGCTCGGTCGTGTACCAGACGATTTCTCCGCACCCGCCGCATCGGACGTGAAAGTGCCGGCGGTTTTCCAGCGGCGTTTCGACCGGCGCGCTTCGAACCACGTGCTCGGTCGTCAGCTCATTTCCGCATTTCGGGCATTTCATTGTTCCGTCTCACTGACCGGATTATCCGCGCGGCCGATAACGGCTATATAAGGCGGGGATCGGCGGCGAAGACGGCCATTTTTCAGTGCATCGCCTGTGCCATCCGGGCAATCCGGCGTCAGCGAGGCTTTATCCGCACTTCTTCACCTGAAATACGCCCGCCGATGGTGCCGGATGACGCACTTTGCCTCCCACGGATACATCCGGGCGGCCGATGATACCTTGTCCGTCGAGCCCCATGCCAACCCGGCGGCGTCGCGAAGGTGTTCGAACCCGCTTTCTACATCGCAATTTCCGGCGCTAGTGTGAGCTTTGGAAGGTTTCCTATGAATTTCATGTGGGGAAATCCGCCTTGGCGGCGCGAGCACAAGATGGAAACGCCCGCACTGGTTTCCTCGAACCCCGACGTTGCCGTCGTTGGCGGCGGTCTGACGGGAGTTTCCGCGGCGTACCATCTGGCTCGCCGCGGCCTTCGCGCGACTGTGGTCGAAGCCTGTCGTATCGGCGACGGAGCGAGCGGACGGACCGGCGGTATCGCGCTCGAGGGAACCGCACGCGGCGTGAAGGAAGGCGCAGATACCTGCCTCGCGACGTTGGAACGCGTCGTTCGCGACGAGCGAATCGAATGCGGACTGAGGCTCGAAGGATGCTGGGAGATTCAGCATCAAGGTCCTGGCACGCCGCTTCCGTGGGACGACGGCGGCAAGCAGATCCACATCGCGAAGACGGTTCCGGGCGGAATCGTGGATCCGATGGCGATGCTTTACGGGATCGCGCGGGCGGCGATACGCGAAGGTGCGGTGATTCATGAAAATGCGCGCGTCAGACGTGTCGTTGAAAAGCCCGCGCGGCTCGAACTCGACGGCGCGGTAATCGAACCCGGCTTCGTCGTCATAGCGGCGAACGCGTGGATAAGTTCGCTCGTGCCGGCGGCGCGTGCGGTCGGGAGCGCGCTTACTTTCGCGTGCGCGACGGAACCGCTCGATTCATCGACGCTCGACGAATTGGGACTCGGCGCAGGAATTCCTTTCTATACGATCGATCTTCCGTATCTATGGGGACGCGAGACGAGCGACCATCGCGTGATCTTCGGCGCGGGGCTCAGTTTCGGCTCACCGGCGGAGCTGGAAGCGATGGACACGAATTCCGCCGAGCCGAGCGCTGTGCTCGACGCGCTCGAAGCTCGCGTCCGGCGGCTGAATCCCGTGCTGCGCGACGTTCGCTTTTCCGCGCGATGGGCCGGGCCGATCGCGATACCCGAAGATTTCACTCCAATCCTTGGCCGGCTTCCGGAAGCGCCCAACGTGCTCGTCGCGGGCGGTTATTCCGGCCACGGCGTTGCGCTGTCGGTGCATGCCGGCGCGCTTATCGCGCGCGCGATCATCGATGGCACGCCGCTCCCGGCGTGGGGCTCCGTGCTCTGACTCAGTGCCCCGACGCTGAGCGCGCCGCGTGAGGTTGTCTCGCGTTGTGAAGCCCGTGCTCGGCGCGTAACGCAAGCCTTTCGCGAAGCCACGCGATCCACTCGTCGAGGCCCTCGCCGCTATGCGTCGACACGGGAATCATCTTCGGCGCCGGCATCACGCGCGCAAGCGCCTCCTCGAACCGTTCGATTCGCATGCCCGTCAGATGCGGCAGCAGATCGGTCTTGGTCAGGAGCACGAGGTCGGCCTTCAAAAACATGACGGGGTACTTGAGCGGCTTGTCCTCGCCTTCGGTCACGGAAAGCGCGACGACATTGGCGTGCTGGCCGAGGTCGTAAACCGCCGGGCATACCAGGTTGCCGACGTTTTCGATTACGAAGATGTCGAGCTTGTTCCGGGGGAAGTCGTGGAGCGCATGATGAACCATCGCGGCGTCGAGATGGCACGCGCTGCCGGTTGTGATCGAAAGCGCGGGAATTCCAGCCGCGCGAAGACGCTCGGCGTCGTGGTCGGTGGCAAGGTCGCCGCTCACCGCACCGAGCGCGAACGAGCCGCGAAGCTTTGGGGCGGTGGCTTCGAGAATCGCGGTTTTTCCCGAGCCGGGCGAACCCATCAGGTTGAGCGCGAGGATTCCACGGCTCGTGAAATGCTCGCGGTTGTGCGCGGCGGCGCGATCGTTTCCAGCGAGGATCTTTTCGTGAACATCAACCGGAACGATCTCCGGATCGCCGCATCCGCATTCCAGGCACATCAAGGCACCTCCATTTCGATTCGCTCGAGCACGATCTCGTCGCCTTGAACCAGCCGCGCGGGCCTCGCGCATTCGGGGCATACCAGCGCGGCGCCGCGCTCGACCGCGCGCCCGCATCCCGAGCACGCCCATCGTTCTTCCACGCGCTCGATTCGAAGTTCCGCGCCGGCGCATATCGTGCGCTCGCTGAACAATTCGTAGGCCGAGGCGAGAAGATCCGGTTCGACGCCGGACAGTGCGCCGATTTTCACGTAAAGCCTGCTCACGCCCGCCGCGCCTCGCGCCTCGGCCTCCTCGGCGACGCGGGAAATCAGTGCTTCGACGATTGAATACTCATGCATCGGCGCGCGTATCCTACTTGCCTTTGAACGTCGGTGTGTCCTTTGCGAAGAACGACGCGATACCGCTTGCGAAGTCGCCGCCGTCGGCGATTCGGGTCAGATTTTCCAGTTCACGGTCCAGATGATAATCAAGCCGATCGACGCCCGCGGCCTGGTTGATAAGCTCTTTCGCGAGCGCGTAGGCGCGGGTCGGACCGTCGGCGAGCTTTCGCGCAACCGCGAGTACTTCGGCGTCGAAATTTTCGACCGGATAGACCGCGCTGATCAGGCCCATTTCCATCGCCTTTCGCGCGTCGAGCCGCGGATTCAACAGCACGAGGTCCATCGCACGCCTAAGCCCTATCAGACGCGGCAGAAAGAAGGTCGAGCTTTCCGCGCCGGTAAGCCCGGTGCGCGCGTAAGCCCATTCGAAGCTCGCGCGCTCGGAGGCAAAGACGAGATCGCACGCCATCGCAAGCCCGAAACCACCCGCGGCCGCGATACCGTCGACTGCGGCGATGAATGGTTTCGGCGCGCGCTTTATCTCCGAGATAGTGCTGTGGATGTACTCCAGGATTTGCTTGAAAAGCTCACCGAATCCCTCGGAAGAGCGGTCGGCGTCGGGTTTGAGATAGGACAGATCGTCGGCGACGCCGCCGGCCTTGATGTATTTCAAATCAGCGCCGCTGCAGAAAACCCCATCTACGCCGCGCAGCACGACGGCGCGAATCGAATCGTCGCGCGCGTAGCTGAGGCCCGCCTTGCGGAGATCCTGCGCGGTTGCGACGTCGAGCGAGTTGAAGCGCTCGCGCCGGTCGAGCGTGATAATCCCGACCGCGCCGTCGCGCTCCATCCCGATGTGATTCATCCGCCGTTCGGCCATACAAATATCACGGCACGCGTTCAGCAGATTCGCGGCAGAAGCTCGCCTTCCGGTTCGGTGACAAGGCGGCGACCGAAGCCGGTATCCAGGATGACGAAGCCCGGGCGCTCGGCGACGCATGTGCCGATCACCTCGGCGCTCAGGCCGAGCGGATGCGCTCGCAGCGCGGCGAGCACCGCGTCAAGCGCCTCAGGTCTGACGCCAATCACGGCTTTGCCCTCGTTGGCGGCATGAAGCGGATCGATACCGAGCAGCTCGCTTGCCGCGCGCACTTCGTCGCGCACCGGAATCTTCGCCTCCTCGAGCACGACGCCCACGCCGCTCTTTTCCGCCATCTCGTGAAGCGCGCTCGCAAGCCCGCCACGCGTGGGGTCTTTCATCGCGACGACACCCTCGGGCGCTGCGCCGAGAGCCGCGGCGACGAGACCGTTGAGCGGCGCGACGTCGGAGCGCAACTGGTTTTCGAAGCCGAGTTCGTGCCGATGCGCCATCACGGCGAGTCCGTGATCGCCGATCGTTCCGGTCACGACGATTCGATCTCCGGGCTTTAGCGCGCGGTCGGTCACCACCCGGCGCGTAAAGGCGACGCCCGCGGTGTTGAGCACGATACCGTCGAGTTCGCCGTTGCCCATGACCTTGGTGTCGCCGGTCGCAATCGCGGTGCGCGCCTCGCGGCACGCGCTATGGATCGAATCGCGAACTCGCTCCAGGTCGCCGCGCGCGAAACCTTCCTCGACGATTAACGCGCAAGTTAGTGCGAGCGGCTCCGTCGCGCCCATCATCGCGAGGTCGTTCACTGTGCCCGAGATCGCAAGCCGTCCGATATCGCCACCCGGAAAAAACGGCGGATTGATTACGTAGGAATCGGTCGTGATCACCAGCCACTGATCGCCGACTTTGAGCGCGGCACCGTCGTCCATCGCGTCGGGCCCGACGCCGTCGAAGCTCGCAGGCGCAGCGCCCTTGAGGATCACGTCGCGGATAAGCTCGCGCATCGCGCGCCCGCCCGCGCCGTGCTTGAGGGCGATTTTTCCGTTGACGAGACCTTGCGGCGCATTCATCGGTTTTCTTCTCCGAGATTCAGATGGCCGCCGTACTGATGCCAGATGCGGCAGGTGCCCTCGGTGCTGACCATGCACGCGCCCACAGGATTGTCGGGCACGCATTCACGGCCGAAGAGGGGGCAATCGGTGGGTGAGGCGATACCGGCCATGATATCGCCGCATACGCACGACTGGGCGAGACTCGGCGGCGCGTAGTCCCATAGCTTCGTGAGATCTATCGTGAAGCGCCGGCGCGCGTCCACCGACGCGAATTCGTCGCGCAGTCGCAGATTCCCGTTGGGCACGTGCGCGATCCCGCGCCATCGCCCGCCCGTGGGCTTGAAGACCTTCCACAGCACTTCCTGCGCGCGGCGGTTTCCCTCGCGCGTGACGCATCGCGGATACGCGTTGAAAACCTCCGCGCGCCCGTCGCGGACAAGTTCGACGAGCGTGAGCAGACCGGCCAGGATATCGAGCGGCTCGAAGCCGGCGACGACGACGGGAAGGCTGTGACGTTCGACGAAGCGCTCGAAGATGCCCCATCCGGTGATGGTCGCGGCGTGGCCCGCGGCGAGGAAACCCTCGACGCGGGTCTCGGGCATTTCCGCTACGATCTCCATGACCGGCGGGATGTACTTGTGCGCGGAGAGCACCGAGAAGTTCGCGGGAGGACTGGCGAGAATGACGGCTGCGGTCGCGACCGCGGTGGTCTCGAATCCGCTCGCGAAGAATACGCATTCGTCCGCGCTCTTGCGCGCCAACTGGACTGCGTGTCCCACGCTGTAAACCACGTCGATTTTCGCGCCCTCGGCCTGAGCGTCAGCGAGCGACTTCACGGTGCCGGGCACGCGCAGCATGTCGCCATAGGTGAAAATCCTGACGCCCTGGCCGGCCAGCGCGACCGCCTCATCGACTTCGGGCAAATCCGTCACGCACACCGGGCATCCGGGGCCCATTATCACGTTCAGCCCGCGCGGAAATACCGCGCGCAGGCCGTACTTCGCGATCGCCTGCTCGTGGCTTCCGCACACGTGCATCACCGAGACGGGAGCGCGTCCGATTTCACCCACGGCGCGTGCGAGCGCGTCGGCCATCCGGCGCGCGGTCGCGGGATCCTGGAAACGGAGAGTGTCGGCGCGCGGTTCAGCCACGTTTTTTCTCCTCCGTGGCGTTTATCTCGCCGCGCACGTCGGCGGCCATCAGGTCGTCCTCGGACATGGCCTTCAGCAGTTCGTCGTAAAGCGCGAGCGTCTCATCGATCTGGTCGGGCGGGATACGCCGGATCGCGAAGCCGACGTGGTTCATGATGTAGTCGCCCGGCGCAACCGGCTCATCGACAATATCGAGCCTGACCTCGCGCTTGACGCCCCAGAAATCGACTGTGGCGAGCGTACCTTCGACCGAAACAATCTTGCCGGGAACTCCAAGACACATCGCGTCATTCCCCCGTATGCTTTTCCGCCGTCGCGCTTGCGATCATCGCCTGCCCGAGCGCGAGTCCGCCGTCGCCCGGCGGAACGCGCCGATGGAGATGGACGTCGTAGTCGGGCGCGAGGGCTTCGAGCACTCCGCGCGCGAGCAAATCGTTCTGAAAGCATCCGCCCGAGAGCACGATCGGAAGCCTGCCGTGGCGCGCAAGCGCGGCCCGAAGCAGGGTTGCGGTTGCGTTCACCAGCGTATTGTGAAAACGCGCCGCGACGATTGCGGGCTTTGCGCCGCAAATCACGTCGGCGGTGAGTTCGCGAAGGGCAGGGCGCAGGTCGAGTTCCCATGGGTTCGCGTCGCTTGCGATTTCGTAGGAGTAGCGGCGCGATTCTCTCGCGTCCGCCGCGAAATTCAGCATCGCGGCGACCTGTCCCTCGAATCCGGACACCGTCATCCCGAGCACCAGCGCGCCTGCCGCGTCGAAGTAGCGTCCTACGCCGCGCGCAAGCGGCGCGTTGAAGCGCGAGCGGACCATCCGCGAGACGGTTTCGAGCGAATCGGCGCGAACGCCGCGAAAAAGCGGAATTTCGCCGAGCGGCGGCGTGCCGTCGAACGCGTCGTAAAGCGCGGCGAGCGCAATCCGCCATAGCT
>JAJYMR010000236.1 GCA_021786815.1 Deltaproteobacteria bacterium | reverse complement strand
GTGCATCCGCCATCGCGGCCCGCCCCGCAAGGTAAACTCGTCCGTCCTCGACACGCCCGAAATCCTCGGTGAGCACGCACGATACCGAGCCCACGTTGGCAAGGTCGAAGAAGCGAAGAAGCCCCGGCTCTCCCTGGGCAACCGGCCTGAGCGTGATCGGATCGACGGCCGTACATCCAAGCCACGGCGGACCGAGCTTCGCGCGTCGGGCCGGCTCGCCCGAGTCGCCGGAATTGAACGGCGTAACGTCGTAGAGTTGCGAGCAGAGTTCGGTCATTCCGTATTCGTTGATCACCATCGCGGGCTCAAGCCCGAGTCTGCGCGCGCATCCGAGAATCAACTCGGTCGGCTCCATCGGCACCGCCTGTCCCTTGGCTCCGCCCGTGTCCATCGCACGCGAGGCCGCGGCAAGCCGAAAACATTTTCCATGTTCGTCCAGACCGGCGAAGAGCGCGCTAAATGAGGCCGTGGTTCCGAAAATGCAAACTGGCGCTTTGTCGCGCTCGGCCTCGCCGAGAAAATCCATCGCCAGACGGGCGTCGATACCGTGACGGCTCGCCGCTATGGCGCTCGGCTCGAGGCCGAACTCTTCGATACACCAGCTTATCATCTGTGCGAGCGACGATTCGGGCATCCGCTCGGCGTCCGGATGCAGCGCGAGCATCCGAAGCCTCATCGCGTCGGGGAACAGCATGCGTCGAAGATGGGCGAGCGCGGAGGCCCGGTAGATCTCCGGCCGCGGCACGAGATGGCGCCCGCGTTCGTCGCGTCCGATGGTCGTTCCGCTCGTGAAGAAGACGCGGCGTCCCGCAAGCGCGGACAACTCCCGATTTTCCAGCGCGGCGTACTTGAAGGCGAGCGTACTCACCGCCGGCACCTCGTCGAGCGAGCGCACGTTCTCAGGCGATACGCCTATCGAGACGCAATAATCGCGATATGGAGCGACTTTGCCGAACTGGTAGCGAAAAACTTCGAGCGCCAACGCCTCGAACCCGGAGACGTCCGGCCGTTCGATGAAATCGAGAACCTTCTTGCAAAGCGACATCGGAATCTGAAGAGCCCCTGAGGATCATGGCATCGGAAGCGCAAGCGGAGCAATCGGAGGTCCGGGGCCGAAGCAGTCCTTCGGAACTATCTCGTTCTAGCCAAAAGTCGCGAAAGCGAGCCTTGGGTGCCTAGCGAAGTTCAAACACCATTGATGGAAGAGCGGGGGCGAAAAGCTAGGACGGAGATTAATTTGTAACGTTTTTGCCCCCGTAACGTATTTCTGCTAGAAAAATCACTTGGTGGTTGATGCTGGGTGTGCGCAGGGGGAGCAGAAGGAAATGAAAAAATTCTCGGCCGGCGTTGTGGTCGGCTTTCTGATGAGTTGGGCCGTCGCGTTCGCGTCGCCAGGCATATCGCATAACGGTTCCTTTTGGAACAAGCTTAGCAAGGCCGCGAAGGACGGTTACGTTAATGGTTATGCGGACGCGATGCGAGTCAGCGTGGCGAAGCTCGACACGTTGACCGTCGCGGGCGACCTGTTTCACTGGAAAGGCTCGCGCAAGATAATCCGCCAGCTTTCCAACGAACTCTCGATGTCGGCGCTGACGTCGCAGCAGGCTGTCCAGCGGCTCAACGCGCTTTACGCGAATCAGAAGTATTCGGAACTCGATGTCGGCTCGGCGCTGCAGTTGCTCGCGCTCCGAGCGCGTGACAATCCCTTCCCGGCAAAATCACAGCACCGCAAATAGCCGGTTCTTTGCGAGGTTTCGATAGAGGGCGGCTCCATTCGGAGTCGCCTTTTTCTTTTCTTGTCAATCGCAAAGCTTCTTGAAAGCCGTTGGGTTTCTGCTTACTGGTTAAGCGGGAGCCGCACTCGTGAACGCAACCGTTCGATTGCTGGAAAAAGTCGCGCAGGCAACGGTCGGCGTGCATTCCCAGGTGCCGCCGGGGCACGTGTCAGCCGCCATCGGCCTCGGCACTGATCGCCGCGGCGCCGGAACTATTGTGAGCCCTGACGGCTATGTCCTCACGGTTCACTACCTGCTGCTGGGTGCGCAGAGCATTATCGTCACGCTGCCCGGTGGCGAGCAGCTTCCCGCAAAAATCGTCGGCAAGGATTACAACACCGGGCTCGGTCTGCTGAAGATAGACGGCTCGCGCCATCCGTATCTCGAAGTGTCATCGTCCGAAGGATGCGTCGTGGGCCAGGAAGTGTTTACGGTATCGAGCCTGGGCGGCGAGAGACGATGTGCCGACGCCGGTATGGTGACGTATACCGGACCGTTCGACGCGGTGTGGGAGTTCGTTCTCGATCGATGCGTGTGCGTGACCGCGTCGTCGCTCAATATCGGCTTCAGCGGCGGTCCGATCTGCGACAACCACGGGCGGGTGCTCGCCGTTTCCTACCTGAATTTCGCCGACGTCGGCCGCGCCATCCTCGGCATCCCCGGGGAGTACTACCTTGCCGCGCGCGACGAACTGGTACGCCATGGCAAGCGTACCAGTTCGCCGTCCAAAGCCTGGGTCGGGGTCCTCACTTACACGCTTCGCGAGCACGTTGTGATCGCGGGCGTGATGCCGGGAAGCCCGGGCGACAAGGCCGGCCTTAAGCAGGGCGACCTTGTGATAACCGCTGACGGCCACGACATCAACGAGCGCCGGATGCTCTACGACGTGCTTCGCAGCCATCGGCCGGGCGACAATATCGCCGTCAAGGTGTTGCGCGACAATCGCGTTTTCAACCTTGAAATCCCGGCTGTAAGGGCCGAGGATTACTTCGCCTGAAGCGGCCGGCCCGACAGGCGCTCAAACGCCCGCGCCGTCGCGCTGTATCGGCAAAACCGCAACTCTCCCGGAGGACGGAGCCAGGATGAATCACGCAAGAGCGCGTCTGCGCGAGATGCTCGCGCGGGGCGAGATGATTGTCGCGCCGTTTGTCTTCGATTGTCTGCAGGCGAAGCTCGCCGAGGCATCAGGATTCGAGGCGGTCTATATGACCGGCTTCGGAACCGCCGCCGCGCGCGGCTTCCCGGACCTGGGCCTGCTCACGATGACCGAGATGGCCGCCAATGCCCGCGCAATCGCCGGTGCCGTCAACGTTCCGGTCATCTGCGACGCCGACACGGGCTACGGAAACCCTCTCAACGTCTTCAGGACCGTGCGCGAGTACGAAGACGCGGGCGCGGCGGCGCTCCATATCGAGGACCAGGTGTTTCCGAAACGATGCGGCTTTCTCGAGGGCAAGCAGGTCATCGCGCTCGAAGAAATGGTGCCCAAGGTGCGCGCGGCCTGCGACGCGCGGCGCGATCCCGATCTCGTTATCATCGCGCGAAGCGACGCGCTGGCGGTGACCGGATGGGACGACGTGGAGCGCAGATGCCGCGCCTATCGCGAGGCCGGCGCCGATCTCCTCTTCGTCGACGGCATCCGCACCCTCGACGATCTGAATAACTACGCAAGCCGTCTCGGCGATCTGCCGCTTGTTTACAACGGTGCCCTGCTGCCCGTTCCGGAGCTTGCGAAACACGGCTTCAAGGTGACGATACATATCGGCACCCTGATGGCGGCGTTCGAGCGCATGCGCGACGCGATGAACGAACTCATGACCACGGGCCAGGTAGCAGGCAAAGGGCTGGGAACGTTTCGCGACTTCGTGAAGCTGATGAATGTCGAAGAGTATCAGGCGCTGGGCAACAGGTACGCGTACTGAAGCGCAGCGGCCAACCGCGCGCGCATCGGCAACGGTCGTCGAGTAGCCGGGACGCCGTCCCCCAGTTCCTTCTCGGAGAGTCCGAAGACATCAGGGATAGATATAGGCTAAAATAACGAGCTATGGCGAAAGCCATTTGACGGTTGCGACGTTGCCTTTCGATGGGGTGCCGAACCATGAGTGCTATGGCGCTGAGCTCGATCGTTTTTGCCTGCGTTTGTGCAAGCGCGCTGCTGGGTATGGGCCTTCGCCGCGTTCTGCCAGAGCATCATCTGAGCGACGATTCCAAGGAGACGGTGAAACTCGGAGTCGGGCTTGTCAGCACGATGGCCGCGCTTGTGCTGGGACTGCTTGTCGCATCGGCGAAAAGCTCTTTCGATACACGCAGTACCGAACTCACGCAAATTGCAGCCAACATCGTTCTTCTCGACCGTGTTCTGGCGCATTATGGGCCGGAGACAAGCGAAATTCGGATTATCCTGCGGCGCTCGGTCGCCCTGATGATTAACAGGATTTGGCCCCAAGGAAGCACCGAGGCGACAAATCTCGATCCATTAACGGTAAGCGGGGAAACGCTCTACGATAAAATCCAAGCGCTCTCGCCACGGAACGATTTACAGCGTTCGCTAAAGGCCAAGGCGCTATCGCTAGGTGTCAACGTGGCCGAGACGCGTTGGCTTCTGTTCGCGCAAAGCGGGAGCGCCATTCCCACCCCGTTTCTCATTGTACTCGCGTTCTGGCTTTGCGTGATTTTCGTAAGCATCGGTCTCTTCGCTCCTCAAAATTCGACAGTTGCCGTCACGCTATTCCTGTCGGCCTTATCGGTCTCGACTGCGATATTTCTAATTCTGGAGCTGGACCGGTCGTTCCAGGGAATTCTGCAGGTATCGAGTGCGCCGCTCACCAACGCCCTGGCTCGGCTGGGCCAATAGATGCGGAAAATGCGCGGGTCCAAGCGCGTGGATCTCAAAATGAAACGGGATACGGCTTGTGGCCGTATCCCGTTTGTTTTTGCACCGATATAAGGCCCGGCCTTTTCTACACGTCCTTGAATTCGAGCTTGCGCTTGCGCGCCTCGATGGCGGCCTGCGCGGCGGAAAGCCGCGCGACCGCGATCCGGTACGGCGAGCACGAGACGTAATCAAGCCCGAGATGGTTGCAGACGCGGATGCTGGCCGGGTCGCCGCCATGCTCGCCGCAGATGCCGAGCTTGAGCTTGCGGTTGGTCTTGCGTCCGCGCTCGATCGCAAGCTGCATCAGTCCGCCCACGCCGACCGGGTCGAGTTCCTGGAACGGGTCTTTCCGGTAGATGCCCTTTATCAGGTAATCGTTCAGAAATTTGACCGAGTCGTCGCGCGAGAGTCCGTAGGTCATCTGCGTCAGGTCGTTGGTTCCGAAGGAGAAGAATTCGGCCGATTTCGCGATCTCGTCGGCGACCACGCAAGCGCGCGGCACTTCGATCATCGTGCCGATCGTGAACGGCACGCGTCTGCCGGTTTCCTTGAAGACCTCCTGGGCCACCTGCCGAATCTCGCCGGCAAGCACGTCGAACTCCTTGCGCGCGCCGATCAACGGCAGCATGATCTCGGGCATCGCCTTCACGCCCTCGGCGCGCAACTGGCAGGCCGCTTCCAGGATCGCGCGCGCCTGCGCGCGGTAAATCTCGGGGTAGCTGATACCGAGGCGCGAGCCGCGATGACCGAGCATCGGGTTGAACTCGAACAGGTTGTCGCGGACCTGTTTCAGATGCTCGACGCTGGCGCCGATCTTCGCGGCGAGTTCCACGAACTCCTTGTCTTCCCTCGGCAAAAACTCGTGCAGCGGCGGATCGAGCAGCCGGATGGTGACCGGCAGGCCCTCCATCGCGCGCAGGATCCCGACGAAGTCCTCGCGCTGCATCGGCAGGATCTTATCGAGCGCCCGCGCGCGCTGTTTCGCGTTCTCCGCCATGATCATTTCGCGCACGGCCTCGATACGCTTGGGGTCGAAGAACATGTGCTCGGTGCGGCAAAGCCCGATTCCCTCGGCGCCGAAGTCGCGCGCGACCTTGGCGTCATGCGGGGTGTCCGCGTTGGCTCGCACGCCGAGCTTGCGCTCCTTGTCCGCCCACGACAGAAACTTGCGGAAAAACGGCGACATCTCGGGCTGCACGGTTGGCACGCGGCCCTCAATGACTTCGCCGGTCGAGCCGTCGAGCGTCAGATACTCGCCGCGACGAACCACCGTTCCGTTCGCGATGATAGTGCCCGCGGCGTAATTGATCTCCAGCTCTGAGCATCCCGCCACGCAGCACTTGCCCATCCCGCGCGCAACCACCGCCGCATGGCTCGTCATCCCGCCCCGCGCGGTCAGAATTCCCTCGGCGACCTCCATCCCGTGGATGTCCTCGGGCGAGGTCTCGAGCCTCACCAGGATCACCTTGCGCCCGGCTCCGGCAACCGCGACCGCTTCGTCCGCCGAGAAAACCGCCTCGCCCGAGACCGCGCCCGGTGAAGCGGGAAGTCCACGCGCTATAACCTTCTTCTGGACGGTCGGATCGAGCCGCGGATGGAGCAACTGCTCGAGATGCGTGCTGTCGACGCGCATCAGGGCCGTGCGCCGGTCAACAAGACGCTCGTCGCACATGTCCACGGCGATGCGGACCGCCGCTTCAGCGGTGCGTTTGCCGGTTCGCGTCTGGAGCATGAACAGGCGTTCGCGCTCGACGGTAAACTCGAGGTCCTGCACGTCGCGGAAATGGCGCTCGAGGCGGTTCGCTATCCTGAGCAGCTCGCCATAGACCTTGGGGAAGGCCTCTTCGAGCGTCTCGAGTTTGGCGCGGCGCTCGGTTTCGCTCAGATGGTTGCGCTCGGCGGCCTCGCGCCCGGCCTTGAGACTGATCGGATGCGGCGTGCGGATGCCCGCGACCACGTCCTCGCCCTGCGCGTTGGGCAGGAACTCGCCGTAGATGCCTTTTTCGCCGGTGGCCGGGTTGCGCGTGAACGCCACACCGGTTGCGCAATCGGGGCCGAGGTTGCCGAACACCATCGATTGCACCGTGACCGCGGTGCCCCAGTCGTTCGGGATGCTGTTGATGCGCCGGTAGGTTATCGCGCGCTCATTGTTCCACGAGCCGAACACCGCCCCGATCGCGGCCCATAGCTGCTCCTCGGGGTCCTGCGGAAGATCGCGCCCGACGCGGCTCTTTATAAGGTCGCGGAACTCGCCGACCAGTTCCTTCAGATCCTCGGTCGTGAGTTCGACGTCCTGGGTAACGCCGCGCGCGGCCTTCTTGCGCTCGATCAATTCCTCGAACGGGTCGATCGCGTTCTTGTTCTCGGGCTTGAGCCCCAGCACGACGTCGCCGTACATCTGGCAAAACCGCCGGTAGGAATCCCACGCGAAGCGCGCGTTGCCGCTCACCTGCTCGAGTCCGCCGACCGTCTCGTCGGTGAGGCCGAGGTTCAGCACCGTGTCCATCATCCCGGGCATCGAGACCCGCGCGCCCGAGCGCACCGACACCAGCAACGGGTTCTTCGCGTCGCCGAAGTTGCGGCCGAGCGCTTTCTCGACCCGGGCGATGCTTTTCGCGACCCCCTTGTCGAGGCCTTTTGGATATTTGCCGTTATGGTCGTAGAAATAGGTGCAGACCCCGGTCGAAATCGTGAAGCCGGGCGGTACCGGCAGCTTGAGCGAGGCCATCTCGGCCAGATTGGCGCCCTTGCCGCCCAAAAGATCGCGCATGCCGGAGCGACCTTCCGCAACTCCGCCACCAAAGAAGTAAATGTCCGGATGAACACGAGCCATCGAAGCCAAATCTCCCGTCCCTTGTATTATGCGGACAGAGTAGCAGTCCTCTTACAGTTAAAACGCATCCCGCAAGCACGCGCGTCGCAGCGCGGCATCAACGTTCCCAGCCGATTCGCCTGCCGAGCTCCTCGAGCAGCGCATTGAGCGCGACCCGAACCTGGCTGGTCGAGTCGCGGTCGCGCAGCGTGACCGTGTCGTCTTCCATCGTCTGATGGTCGATGGTAACGCCGAACGGGGTGCCGATTTCGTCCTGGCGCCGGTAACGCCTTCCGATCGAGCCGGCCTGGTCGTAGGCGACCATGAAGCGCCGCTTGAGCACCCGCATCACTTCCTGCGCCTTCTCAGGCTGTCCGGCCTTTCGAAGCAGCGGAAAGACGGCGACTTTTATCGGCGCAAGCCGCGGGTCGAGCCTGAGCACGATCCTCTCTTCGCCCTCGACCACGTCCTCGTCGTAGGCGTCGATCAGAAAGGCGAGCAGCGGGCGGTCAACGCCGACCGCGGGCTCGATCACCCACGGGCGATAGCGCGTTTTGGCTTCCTCGTCGAAATAGGTCAGGTCGCGGCCGCTATGCTTGGCGTGCTGGTCGAGATCGTAACTGCCGCGCCGCGCGATTCCTTCCAATTCGCCCCATCCGAAGGGATAGCGGTACTCGATATCGGTGGTGCCGCGCGAGTAATGCGCAAGTTCCTCGGCCGCGTGCTCGCGCAGGCGCAGATGCTCGCGCTTGATCCCGTACTTGGCGAACCAGTTGAAGCGCTCCTCGACCCAGTAGTGGAACCATCGCTCCTCTTCGGCCGGGTCGGGCTTGACGAAGAACTCCATCTCCATCTGCTCGAACTCGCGCGTGCGGAAGATGAAGTTGCCGGGCGTGATTTCGTTGCGAAAGGATTTGCCGATCTGCGCGACGCCGAACGGCAGCTTGACGCGCTGGGTATCGACCAGGTTTTCGAAGTTGGCAAAGATGCCCTGCGCGGTCTCGGGCCTGAGATACACCGTGCTCGCCGTGTCCTCGACCGGGCCCATGAACGTCTTGAACATCAGGTTGAACTGGCGCGATTCGGTAATCTCGCCGCCGCACGCCGGGCATCGCGGCTCGGTCAGGTCGGTTGCGCGAAAGCGCTGCTTGCAGCTTTTGCAGTCAACCAGCGGGTCGGTGAAATTCTGCAGATGGCCCGAGGCTTCCCAGACCCTGGGATGCTGCAGGATGGCGCTGTCGAGCCCGATCACGTCGGCGCGCGTCTGCACCATCTCGCGCCACCACGCTTCCTTGACGTTGCGCTTGAGTTCGACGCCGAGCGGACCGTAGTCGTAGGTCGAGCCGAGTCCGCCGTAAATATCGCTGGATGGAAAGATTATGCCGCGGCGCTTGCATAGATTGACGATTTTCTCCATCGTCACAGCGCGCTTTTCGCCGGAAGTTTCCTCCCTCGGTTGTGGTTCGGACAAGAATTCCTCCTAACGGATGATAAGCTCTCAGGGCTGCTCAACCGAGCTTGATTATCTCGGCTGAAACGCGGCCTTCCGCGATCTCAAGGATAGCAACCGTACCCGGAACTCCGACCAGGTTGCGCGGCAGCGTGGCGCTTCCCGGGTTGACGACCAGGGTCTCGCCGAAGCGTACCACGCCCTCGACGTGGCTGTGGCCCTGCACGACGACGTCCACCGGACCGCCGAAGTGCGCGTCTATCGCGTTTCGAAACACCCGCTCCGAGGTTTCGTCAGGCGTCGGAATCGCATGCACCAGGCCGATCCGGACGCCTTCGATCTCCAGCAGATGCGCCTCGCGCACGCGCTCGTCCGGTTCCAGCCTGAAGCGATGGCCGTCGAGCCCCTCGTCGCCGTTGCCCAGCGCCGCGATAACCGGCGCGACCTCGGAAAGCTCATCGAGCACCCGGTTAACGTAAACGTCGCCGGCGTGCATCACCAAATCCACGCCGCTGAAGGCCTCGAACACCGCGGGCGGCAGATGCTCGCAGGCTTCGGGTATGTGTGTGTCGGAAATGATCCCGATTCGCATCGCGAAGCGGTCCGTGAACGGACTGCGAGCCACTAACGTTACCATGCGCTGTAATCGCCAGCAATTTGCGCATATTCGTTCCCGCACCCGCGCATCGCACCGTCGTCGCCTTATCCGGCGAGTTCGCCCGAAGCGGGCTTTCGCGCGCCTTGCGTCGTATCGATAGCTCGCTCCCTTGAACCGTGCTGTTTCGCTGCGTCATCCTAAGCGCCGAGGCCGCCCTGGATGGACGGTCTTGCGCAATGGAGCGCGGTTCGGAGGAGGAACCCGCGATGTTGAAGCCCCGACTTGTCCTCGTTGCCTCGATAATTGTCCTGTCGATTGTTGCCGCTGGATGCGGCCATAAGCTGGTCGCCGCACCCGGCAAGCAGACGGTTGCGGTCTATCCGGACGAGGCCACCTATTTGAAGATACAAGGCCTGGAGAAACAGGGCGGGATGGCCGGGATGCTCGGCGGGCTCGGCGAGAACTTCACCAGCGTGCAGGTGGACGACAAGACCCCGGTCAAAATCCTGAGCAGCGACAACAAGGGCGCGATTATCGAAGTGCTGAAGGGGCCGCACCTGGGACTCAAGGGATTCGTCCCGAAGAACAGCCTCGACTAGCGAGCGCAGACGTGCGCCGTGCCGGAGCCGTCGAATCGCGCCTATCCGAGCGGACGCGTCCCGATTATTCCGGCACGTTCGAGCGCCTCTATCTCCGCGTCGCTCATTCCGAGGATCTCACGCAATACCGCCGCGTTATGCTCGCCCAAAAGTGGCGCGGGACGGTCGGCTTCGAGAGGAGTCTGCGAGAAACGCGCGACCGCGCCGGGATAAAGATGGGTTCCGACGACCGCGCGCTCGACCGGCACGAAGTATCCGCGCGCCTGGATTTGCGCGTCGGCCATCACCGAGGGCGCCGAATTCACCTGCCCGGCTGGAACTCCGGCCTCGACAAGCCGGCGTGCGATTTCCTCCACTTCGCTTGACGCGAAAGCGCGCGAGAGCGCTTCGTCGAGCGCGTCCTCGTTGCGTTTTCGCGCCTCGGCAGTCGAAAACCGCTGATCACCGGCGAGATTCTGGAGCCCGAGCGCGTTCAAAAGCGCGCGCCATTGCGTTTCGTCTTCCACGCCGAGCGCGATCCACTCATTCTCGCCCGCGCATCGGTAGATTCCGTGCGGAGCGTGCCTGGGATGCCGGTTGCCGCGCGGCGGTGGAATTTTCCCGGTGAGTTGATAGTCCAGGAGCGCCTCGGCCATCAGCGGAATCGCGGCTTCGACCTGCGCAAGCTCGATCCATTGTCCGCGCCCGGTGCGCTCGCGCTCGTGCAACCCGACCATCACGGCGAACGCGCCGTTAAGCCCGCCCACCGGATCGCCGAGCGCGTTGCTGAGCGTATAGGGCTGTCCGCCGTCGTGATAGCCGGTAAGCCCCGTCACTCCGGCCATCGCTTCCACGGTATTTCCGTATCCGCGCGCGTCGCGCTCGGGACCATCCGCGCCAAACGACGGCATCGACAGCATCACCAATCGCGGATTCAGCGCCGACAACACCGGGTAAGAAAGCCCGAGCCGCTCCATCACGCCCGCGCTGAAGTTCTCGATCAGCACGTCGGCCGTCGCGGCGAGCCGTTTCAGGACCGCGAGCCCGCGCGGGTCGGCGAGATTGAGCGTGACGCCGAGCTTGCCGCGATTTACCGAGTTGAAGACCGCCGAGCGCTCGACTGGATGCTCTTCCGGCGAGCCCATCGAGAGCGAGCCGCGCCACCAGTCGAAATGGCGCGTGTCTTCGACCTTGACGACCTCCGCGCCCATCTCGGCGAGCATCGCGCCCACCAGCGGCCCCGCCCATCCCATCGAGAGATCGGCCACACGAAGTCTTTGATGCGGCGTCGTCGTCATATGATTCCTGCCTGGCGAAGCCGCGAAAGCTCCGCGTCGTCGAGTCCGAGCCGTTCGCCGAAAATCGCCCGGTTATGCTCGCCCAGGCGAGGCGCCGGACGCGTGGGTTCGGGGCAATGCGATGACAGGCGAAGCGGCGCACCGGGGATTTTGATTTCGCCGAGCACCGGGTCGCAGACGGTTTCGAAGTAGGCGCGCGCCTTCAATTGCTCCCATTCGAGCACTTCGGCGACGCTCGGTATCGGCACGAGCGGAAGCGCGCGCTTTCGGCCCTCGCGATACAGGAACGCGCGGTCGTGCGCGAGGAAAAACGGCTCGACGATTGCGAGCAGCGCGTCGCTGTTGACCATCCGCAGATACGCGGTGCGAAACCGCTCGTCGCGGACCAGTTCCGGACGGCCCATCATTTCGCTCAGGCTTTCGAACTGCTTGTCGGTCACGCAATGAAGTCCCGCGTACCCGTCGCGGCATCGAAGCGTCACGATCAGGAACGGTCCTATCGTGTAGCGCTTTCCGGTGCGCTCGCGCGTGACGCCCGTGTACTGGAACGTGACCGTCTCGTAGATCATCGTGGCAACCGCGGCTTCGAGCAGCGAGACATCGACGTGCTGGCCGCATCCGAGCACGAAACTGCGCGCATAAAGCGCCTGCATCGCAGCCACCGCCGCGTAAAGCCCGCCGACGTATTGCGCGAGTGAGCCCGGCGGCGTGAGCGGCTCGCGCGTCGGCTCTCCGACCGGATAGGTCCATCCGCCGCGCGCGAACAGCACCAGGTCGTTCAGCGGCGCGTCGCGGTCGGGACCGTCCTGCCCGAAATTCGAGATGGAGACGAGCGAGAGTTTCGGGAACCGTTCCAGGAGTTCGGCGGGCGAAAGCGCGGTCAGCTTCGCAAGCGTTCCCGGTGCGAAGTTTTCAACCAACAGGTCGGCGCCGTCGAGCATCGCGAGCAGCATCTCGCGAGCGCGTTCGTGGCGGAGGTCGAGCGTCACGCCGAGCTTGTTCGTGTTCAGGAACGCGAACAGTCCGCCGCGGTCGCCGGCCGTGTCGCCAGCGCCGTCACGCGTCGGGCCGCGGCGTCTTGCGCCTTCGCCCCACGGCGGCTCGACCTTGATCACCTCGGCGCCCATCTCGGCCAGCATCCTGGTCGCGTAGGGACCGGCGATATGATGCGTCAGATCGACGACGCGAATGTCGCTGAGCGAGTTGTACCGCATGAAGAAACCTGCCCCGAGCCGAATCTGACTACCAAGAGTCTCGCCCGTCAAGGGCTCGCGGCAGCCGCGTGCGACTTGCGGTTGGCTTTGCGCCGCTTCCTCATCCGTCACTCTGAGGCCAGCGAGGAGTCCCCGCGAAGCGGGATGCAGGCAAAAACCGCCTTCGGCGGATTCTTCGCTTCGTTCAGAATGACACATTGGCCGAGTCCTCGTTCGCTCAATATGACGAACAAAACTTCAGAGGCCCAAAACATCAGTCTTATGCTGGCGTAGTGTCGGTTGTCACAGCGTGAGTGGCTATTGCTTCGCGCGTGCGATCCGGGAAAAGTTGGACCAACCCGGGGTCCGAGGGGGAGAAAAATGGCGCCCACGGAGTATCGCGCAGGTACGCATCAAACGGCGCCGCCAGTTCCCGCCGACGCGCAGTTGTTCAAGTTCCCAGCCAGCCTGAAGTGGCTGTACATGGGAGGCGCGGCGCTCTCGTTCGGGCTTGCCCTTGCGATGCCATTAACCGAGTCGGTTCACAGGTGGTTTGGACCCGTGGTTGTCTGCGCCACGTTCCTCACTGCATTCGGAGTGTTGTGTCTGCGATCATTCAATCGTTGCTACGACACGGTCGCCGTTAATCCTGAAGGGATTCGGTACCTGCCGCGCAAAGGCGAGAACACGTTTATCGCTTGGAACAACGTCGCAAGCGTGAGCGCCCGTGACGTCATGCAGCGCCTGGTGATAACCGACCTATCGGGCAGAAAAACAATCCGGCTGGAGTATCAACTCGACAACTTCGAGCAGCTACGCGATATCGTCCTTCGTTATACCGAGGCAGCACGCTTTCGCAGGCCGTTTGCGAAGGTCTTCGATCGCAACTGGGCGAACCGCGGCCTGTTCCTGGGATGCTTCGCAGCCTGTCTTCTCCTGGCGTATCTCGCAGTGCACCAGGGCCAGCGGGGCGCATCGCTGGGCATGATCGGATTTGCGGCTTTTTCCCTTGTCGCGCTGACGCGGGAACCTGCGAGCGTGGGGATCTCGAATACCGCGATCGTGATCAAATACCTTGGCTGGCAGAGGACTATATCTTTTGCCGCAGTCAGCAACATCGTAATCGCAGACTTACACGACGACGGCGGGAACGTACACGCAACGGTTATTATCGAGCGTCCGAACGGCAAACCGATCAAGTTGCTCGGTTTTCGGGAAGGCTCGGTTGCGCTGCATGACGCGCTATACTCGGCGTGGCGCGCGGCGCGAGGCGATGGAAAGCCTGCGCCCGTTTCGACGCCGTCGAGCGAAGCCGCCGGATCGCCGCAGGAATTATTGACGACTTTTCATGGAAAATCGCTAGCTGCGCTCACGCCGGCGATCCTCATCGGAGCCGCTCTTTTTACCGGTTTTTCCAGATTGCACAGCGCGCAGCCGATGTCGCATGCTTACCGCACGGCAGTGGCGCTCATAAGCCTTTCGGGCGTCGCCCTGAGCGTTTATCTGCTCCGAATAATTCCCCGGCGGCTCTTGATCGGGAGCGAATCCCTGACCGTCGAGTATTTTCAAGGACGCCGCGTGGTGCCTTACGCGGCGATCACGAATATCTCGCTTGGCGAGTTCCGAAACGCAAAAGGCCTTCCAGTCGGGGTGGTCAAGGTCGAACGGAACGGGGCCCGGATGCTCCGGCTCGCCGGATTCCGCGAGGACGCGCCGGCGCTCTACGCGTCGCTCAGGCAGGCATGGATGCGCGCTCGCGGTGAGCGCGCCTGACAGTTCCCTGGCGGGACCCCTTCGAGAGCCAGGGAACCAGGATTTTGGCGAGATTCGCTTCCTTTTTACGTTGCAGTGCCGGGTTTGTTCGCCGAGAAAACCTAACCCTCGGTCCCTTCCCTGAAGGGAAGGGAAGTGGGAAAAGGTCTGGCTTCCCTGCGAACCTCGGACTCGGGACGTTACAGCGCGTTGACGCCGCGCTCGCCGGTCCTTATCCGCACAACCTCTTCCATCGGCATCACGAAGATCTTGCCGTCGCCGATCCGCCCGGTGCGCGCCGCGCGCTCGATCGTCTCGACCACCTGCGGCGCAAGCTCGTCCGACACGATGATCTCGAGCTTGACCTTGGGCAGGAAATCGACGACGTATTCGGCGCCGCGGTAAAGCTCCGTATGACCTTTCTGCCGGCCGAACCCTTTGACCTCGCTGACCGTCAGCCCCTGCACCCCGATGCTCGAAAGGGCCTCTTTGACCTCGTCGAGCTTGAAAGGTTTGATTATCGCTTCGACCTTCTTCATATGAACCCCCGGCCTTTCAGCGCAGGTCTCTGATACCCAACACGCGGCCGGCAGCCTTCCGGCTCCTCTAATAACGCCTATATCTCACGCGCCTTACAGAACCAATACGCCCTTCGGGCGCCCTATCCACGCCGGCCTCCGAGCGCGTCCGGGCCACCTGGACCCCGCAAGACCTCCGCCTGCCGGCATACCACGGCTTTCAGCATACGCCACCGCCGTTCGCATTACGCAAGGATAATGCCGCCCGGCAACGGGAAATCATTCGAGGCTCGGCAGCCATCCCTGCCTATTTCGCAGACGGTCGATTAACGCGCGGGCATCATGCGGCCCGATTTCGTTTGCGCGCCTCGAAACGGGGCTCCTCGCCGGCGAGCAGGCGCCGGATGTTCTCCCGATGGCGGAACAGGACCAGCGTGCCCATCGCGATTGCCAGCATCAGGTACGGACGCGGCCCGGTCAGGGCCCCAACCGCAGGCACCAGCACGATCGCCGCGCTTATCGAGGCGAGCGACATTATCCGGGTGACGGCGAACACGACCACAAAAGCCGTAAGCGCGAGCACCAGCGGCAGCGGCGCGAGCACCACCCATATTCCGAGCGACGCGGAAACGCCCTTTCCGCCGCGAAAGCGCAGGAATATCGAACATATGGCGCCCAGGAAGGCGGCAAACCCGGCCCACGCGACAACAGCCGGCCCGAAACCCGCTGCACGCGCGAACAGAACCGGGCCCGCGCCCTTCAGCAGGTCGCCGACGAAGGTCGCGATCGCCGCTCCCTTGCCGCCCGCGCGCGCCACGTTGGTCATCCCGATATTGCCCGAGCCGACCGCACGCGGGTCGAAACCGCTAAGCCGGCCCACGATTACGCCGAACGGTATCGAGCCGACCAGGTACGACGCCGCGACCAACAGGAGAGCGTGCAATGTCATGCGAGAAGGCCTTCGAACGAAGGGATGGTCGGGGTGAGAGGATTTGAACCTCCGACTCCTGCGTCCCGAACGCAGTGCTCTGGCCAGGCTGAGCTACACCCCGGACTCTGTTGCGCCCTTGCGGGAGTGGAACGGACCAACGTTATAGCATCTGGATTAGGGCCGTGCGAGTACGCGTCGCGCATCGATGCCCGAACCTGCCCCGTCAAGCGCATCGCCTACGCCCGCGCGACCCGCTCGCGCATCTCGGCGATTATCTTCGCGTAATCGCTATGGCCGAAGATCCCGGAACCCGACACAAACACGTTCGCGCCGGCGGCCTTCACGTCGGCGATATTGTCCACCTTGATTCCGCCGTCGATCTCGAGGTCGACGGCAAGTCCGCGGCGGTCGAGATCGCGCCGGATGGCGCGCAGCTTGTCGAGCGCGCCCGGGATGAACTCCTGGCCGCCGAAGCCCGGATGCACACTCATCACGAGAATCATGTCCAGATGCTCGGCGGCGGCCAGCACCCGCTCGATCCCGGTCTCGGGGTTGATTGCTATCGACGCTCGCGCGCTGAGCTTGCGTATCCGCCCTGCTATCGCGGGAAGGTCCGGACATACTTCCTCGTGGACGGATATCGAGTTGGCGCCCGCCTTGACGAAAGCCTCGATATACTTGTCCGGCTCGCTGATCATCAGATGAGCGTCGAGCGGGAGAGCCGTCACCTTGCGCACCGACTTAAGCACGGGAACGCCGATGGAAATGTTCGGGACGAAATGCCCGTCCATCACGTCGAAATGGATCAGGTCGGCACCGGCGCGTTCGACCACCCGCACCTCCTCGCCCAGACGGGCGAAATCAGCGGAGAGGATAGAAGGCGCAATTTTATCTTCAAGCCCCATCGTACCGGCTAAGATTACCGTTTCGTAAGCGTGGGAGCCAAGATGCCGCCTGAAGTCAGCGGAGACTCTGGCGGCGGAGCATCCGCGCGGCGAAAAACCCGTCGAATCCTCCTCGGTCCGGGCGAAGCAGTATCGTGCCCGACGGGCCAACCAGGTCGCCGATTTCCGCGCGCCACGGCGGCTCGGGATCGAGCGCGAATTGCCGATTCCGCTCGAGGAACGCGGACACCACGGAGCTTCCTTCCTCGGGAGCGAGGCTGCATACCGCGTACACGAGCGCACCGCGCTCGCGGACCAGCGTTGCCACGTTCGAAAGCATCGCCAACTGCAAACGCCCCATCCGGGCCGGATCGTCCGCGCCAAGGCGCCATCGGAGCTCCGGATGCTCTCGCAGCGTGCCAAGTCCGGTGCAGGGTGCGTCGAGCAGGACGAAATCGAAGGCCTCGTTGCGAAGCGGCAACGGTGAGCACGCGTCGGCCTGAACGAACATCGCGTTGCGAGCGCCAAGCCGCTGCGCGACCGACGCTGCGGCCCTTAGCCCGGCGAGATTTGTGTCGAGTCCGACCACCCTGCCCTCTGCGCCGGTGAGTTCCGCAAGATGGGTCGTCTTGCCGCCCGGAGCGGCGGCGCAATCGGCAATCGTCGAGCCGGCCGTGGGCGCGAGCAGCCGCGCGACAATCTGCGAGGCTTCGGACTGAACGTGGAAGAGCCCCTCGCGAAAGCTCTCGGAATCGAAACGCGGCGCGCCCTTGAGAATCAGGGTTTCGGGAAAACGGCCCGTCGCGGCGACTTCCATCCCGTCGCGTTCGAGCCGCGCGATAATCTCCTCGCGCCCGGCGCGCCGCAGATTAAGCCGTATCGCGGTCGGCGCGGCCTCATTGTTCGCCGCCATCAGGCTTTCCGATCCCTCGGCGCCGAACCACTCGACCATCCGCTCGACGAGCCATCGCGGATGCGACCATCGGACGGCCATATAGGCGATCTCGTCGCGCGAGCGCAGCGGAAGCTCGACCGCCGTGCGCGTCGCTGCGCGAAGAATCGCGTTGACGAAGCCATGCGCGCCGCGCGAGGCGCGATTTTCGCGCGCAAGCGTCACGGCAGTATCAACCGCGGCGTGCTTCGGTATCCGGTCGAGGAATCGGAGCTGAAAAAGTCCCACGCGAAGAATTTCGAGAACGACAGGCTCGATCTCGCCGAGTGGACGGCGCGCAAGACGCTCTATTTCGTAATCGAGCCGGCCGCGCCACGCGAGCGTTCCGAGCACGAGGCGCGTCAGCAGCCGGCGATCGGCTTCGATGAAAGCGGGCAATCGGTTTCCGAGCAAAACGTCGGCGTAAGCTCCGCGATTTTCGACCCTGAGCAGGATTTCGAGTGCGGCCCGCCTTACCGGAAGTCCCGCGTCGTCTCGTTCGCCCGGGACGCGTGGCCTGGCCGGCGGACGGCGTCCGGTTTTCCGGCCGTCACTCACCGAGCTTCATGCCCGGCGCGAGGCGGCGACCGCGCGCGAAATCCGCGGCGTCCATCCGTTTGCGGCCCGGCGCCTGGACCTCGAGCAATTCGAGAATCCCCTCGCCGCATTGCACGGCGACGGTCGGAGTCACGGCGAGGAATATGCCGGGATCGGCTTCCTTCGCGTTCGTGTCGATAACGCGGGCGCGGTAGACGAGCAGTTCGTTTCCGCCGAACCTGGTTCGGGCGACCGGCCACGGGTCGTACGCGCGGGTCATCCGCTCGATTTCGACGGCGCTCTTTCGCCAGTCGATGACAGCGTCGCTCTTTTCGACGGGCTTGGTGTAAGTGGCAAGGCTCTCATCCTGCGGCGTTTCGGAAAGCTCGCCCGCACGAAGCTTTTCGAGCGCCTCGAGCAGCGTGTCGGCGCCCAGGTCCGCGAGCTTCGCCTTGAGCGTTCCCTGCGTATCATCAGGTTCGATCTCGATTGCGCGCCAGTGGAGGCTCGGCCCCGCGTCCATACCCTCCGTCATGCGCATGATCGTAACACCCGTGTCGAAATCGCCCGCGAGGATTGCGCCTTCGATCGGCGCGGCGCCGCGATGGCGCGGAAGGAGCGAGGCGTGGACGTTGAGCGGCATGATTTTGGGCAACGCGAGAACGGCGGGCGGAAGGATTCGCCCATAGGCGGCGACAACCAGCAAATCCGGCTCAAACGCCTTTAGCTGTTCGAGGAACTCCGCCGTCTTTATCCGCGTGGGCTTGAGCGTCGGAATTGAGGTGCGTTCGGCGACGAGTGCGACCGGCGAAAGTTTCGGATGAAGCCCGCGGCCGGCGGGCTTGTCGCGGCCGGTAACCACGCCGACGACAATAAAGTTCTCGCCGGAGGCCGCAATCAGGCGCTCCAGGATTCGGGCCGCCAGTTCCGGCGTGCCCATGAATACGATTCGAAGCGGCTTGTCGATTGGCGTCTAATCTAAATGAGGACCGAGGGGGACTTCGCTTTTTCGAACTCCCCGTCTCTGATCATTTTCTTGAGCTTGCGCCGGTACAACTCGCGCTTGATCCGGCTTATCCGGTCGATGAACAGCTTGCCTTCGAGATGGTCGATCTCGTGCTGGAGGGCGACCGCGAGCAGGTCATCGGCCTCGATTTCGACTTCCTCCTGCTCCGGCGTCCACGCGCGCACCAGGACTTCCTTTGCGCGTTTTACGTCGGCGGTGAAGTCCACAACCGAAAGGCATCCCTCTTCCCAGAGGATCGAGCCGTGCGTCTCGACAATCTCGGGATTGATCAGCTTGAGCAGGTGCTTGCCCGGATTCTCATGCTCGACGTCGATCACAATCACGCGGCTTGACTCGCCAACCTGCGGCGCGGCAAGACCCACTCCCGGCGCGGCGTACATCGTCTGCACCATCGAGTCGATAAACCCCGCAAGCTTGCCGTCGATATTCTCAACCAGCCGCGCCGGCTCCTTGAGAACCGGATCGGGAAACTTTCTTATCTTGAGAAGCGCCATCAGTTTAACGAAAATTTATCAAAGCATGACGACTGCATAAAGCCGCTCGGTACCGCGCCTGCCTTCGGCGCAGGCCGTTTGCAAGCCGCGCCTACGCCGCCATCCCGTGCTTTGCCAGGAACGATTCCGTCGCTCCGATGCACTCCTCGGGGCGCTCGATCTGGAGAAAATGGGTCGTGTCCGGGATCGCCTCGTAGGCGAGCGGAAACTCCTGCGCAAGCGCCTGTCCGATCAGCGCCGGCGCACCAACGTCCTCAAGCTCCGGGTCGCCGCAGACGAGTTTGACCGGCACCTTGAGCCGTCCAACTGCGTACCACAACTCCTGGTCGCGGGTCTCGGCAAAAACCTGCGCCTCGAGTTCGCGCGGGCATCTGAGCACCCATTTTCCGGTCGAATCCTCGGGTCGGAGCGTGGCATAGGCCATCAGCTCATACGCCTCGCGACGCCATCGCCTGAACGCCGGAATCGACGCGAGCTGGGCCGCAAAATCATCCGGCC
>JAJYMR010000383.1 GCA_021786815.1 Deltaproteobacteria bacterium | reverse complement strand
AGGCGCTTTCCGAAGCGGGAATCGAATATGAGGTCGTCCCGGGAGTCACTTCGGCCATCGCCGCGCCCGCCTTCGCTGGAATCCCGCTCACGCATCGCGAGCGCGGCTCGTTCGTCGCCTTCATAACCGGCCACGAGGGCAGGGACAAAGATAACGATTCGCGTGTGCCGTGGGCGGAACTTGCGCGTGCGGCGAAGGGACGCGGAACGCTGGTGCTCCTGATGGCGAGCGCGCGGCTTGGCGAAGTGCTCGGCGAGCTTACGCGTGCCGGCCTTGCGCCTGAAACGCCCGCCGCGGCGATTCAGTGGGCCACGCTCGCAAGCCAGAAGACCGTGAGCGCAACACTTGCCACGCTTGCCGCCGAAGCCTCGCGCGCCGGGCTCGGCGCTCCCGCGGTGGTGGTCGTCGGCGAATGCGCGGCCCTGCGCGAGCATCTCAAATGGGCCGAGAAGATGCCGCTTTTCGGCCGCAGAATCGTTGTTACGCGCGCCGGCGAGCGGGTCTCGTCGTTCGCGCGCGAGCTCCGAAGGCTCGGCGCGGAGACGGTCGAGTTTCCCACGATCGAGACGACTGCGCCCGACAGCTATGCCGCGCTCGACGACGCGCTTTCGCGCCTCGGCTCCTTCGACTGGGCGATTTTCACAAGCGCAACCGGCGTCGATTGCTTCGTCGCGCGGCTTCGCAAGCTCGGACGCGACCTGCGCACGCTCGGCGCCGCGCGTATCGGCGCGATCGGCCCGGCCACCGCCGAGCGGCTTCGCGCCCACGCGCTCACGGTTGACGCAATACCGTCGGAGTACCGGGCCGAGGCGATAATCGGCGCGATTGGAAGCGAGCGCCTTCGCGGCGCGCGAATCCTGGTTCCGCGCGCGCAGGTCGCACGCGAGGTGCTGCCCGCGATGCTTCGCGAGGCGGGCGCGGCGGAGGTCGTCGTCGCTCCGGCCTATAAGACGGTCAAGCCGTCGGGGCCGGCGCTTCAGCGGATGCGCGAGGTGCTGTCCTCCGAGGGCTTCGATCTGGTCGCGTTCACCAGTTCCAGCACCGTCTCGAACTTCGTTGAAATCATGGCTGCGCCCGCGCCGGGCACAAAGGCCGCAGCGATCGGACCAATCACCGGCGAAACCGCGAAGCGTCTTGGCTTCGACGTGGTGGTCAGGGCGCGCGAATACACGATTCCCGGCCTGGTCGGCGCGATTACCGAATATTTCGCGCCGCGCGTCCCGGGCTGAGGGCGTCCGCGCGAGTCGTTCCTTGCGCGCTCGCGCACGGGTATATAATCGCACTCCAAGAAGGCCCAACGAGGATTTCCGCTATGGGGTTTCCGATCAGCCGGCCGAGAAGGCTTCGCCGAAGCGAGACGATGCGGCGCATGGTGCGCGAGACGCGGCTTTCGTCCGACAACCTGATTCAGCCGTTCTTCGTGTGCCCGGGGAAAGATGTCACGCGGCCTGTAGCCTCGATGCCCGGAGTTGCGCAGATGTCGGTCGATCGCGTGGCCGCGGCGGCGCGCGAGACATACGCGGCGGGCGTTCCCGCGGTTATCCTGTTCGGAATTCCGGAGCGCAAGGACGCCCAGGGCAGCGAGGCGTGGAACGATTCGGGCGAGGTCCAGCGCGCGATTCGCGAAATAAAGGAACGCGTTCCCGGCCTTGTCGTCGTCACCGACGTCTGCATGTGCGAGTACACCGACCACGGCCATTGCGGCGCGCTCAAGGGCAACGATGTCGACAACGACGCGACGCTGGAACTGCTTGCGCGCGAGGCGCTTTCGCACGCACGCGCGGGCGCGGACATCGTTGCACCGTCGGACATGATGGACGGCCGCGTCGGCGCAATCCGCGACGCTCTCGACGAAAACGGGTTCGCCGACGTCGCGATAATGGCGTATTCGGCCAAGTTCGCTTCAGCCTTCTATGGGCCGTTTCGCGACGCCGCCGAATCGGCGCCGAAGTTCGGCGACCGGCGCTCCTACCAGATGGACCCGCCCAACGGCGACGAGGCGATACGCGAAGTCGCACTCGACCTCGAAGAGGGCGCGGACATCGTGATGGTGAAGCCGGCGCTTGCCTACCTCGATCTGATCTACCGCGTGAAGCGGGAATTCATGGTTCCGGTCGCGGCCTACAACGTCTCGGGTGAGTACGCGATGATCCGCGCGGCGGGACTCAATGGATGGATCGAGGAGGAGCGGGTCGTGATGGAGGTGCTGACGTCGATTCGCCGCGCCGGCGCCGACATGATCCTGACCTACTTTGCGACTGAAGTCGCCCGCCGCCTGAACGGCTAGGCGCGAAGCGCTTCGCTGCAAAACTGCCTTGCCGGTATGCGCGTCCGGATCGTGCGTCGGCATGCGGACGTGCACGAGTCTGGAGGAGTTCTTTCGATGGACGTCATTGTTCGGCCGCTCAAGGAATCAGATCTCGACGAAGCCGATCGGATAATGCGCCTTGCGTTCGGCACGTTTATCGGCCTGCCCGACCCGATGCGGTTCGCGGGCGATTCGGAGATGGTGCGAACGCGATGGCATGCGCGCCCGGAGGCGACGCTCGGCGCGGAGATGGAAGGGCGACTGGTCGGCTCGAACTTCGCCGCCGATTGGGGCGCGGTTGGTTTCTTCGGTCCGCTTTCGGTTGAGCCCGCTTTGTGGAACCGCAAAGTCGCGCAGCAGCTTCTGGAACCCACGATGGATCTGTTCGCGAGATGGGGCACCCGGCATGTAGGGCTTTTTACCTTCGCGCAGAGCGCAAAGCACGTCAGGCTGTACCAGAAATTCGGGTTCTGGCCACGATTTCTGACGCCGATTATGGCCTGCACGGCCAGGGCGCGCGCGATCCCGCCGGATATCTCGAAGTTCTCGGAAATTCCTCGCGACAATCGGCAGGAAGCGCTCGCGCGATGCCGCGAGCTTTGCGAGGCGGTTTATGAAGGGCTCGACCTCGGCCGCGAAATCATCGCGATAGAGGCGCAAGGTCTCGGCGATACACTCATGCTCGGCGACGGCTCGCGGCTCGACGCACTTGCGCTATGCCACGTCGGAGCGGGCAGCGAGGCGGGAAGCGATACCTGCTACGTGAAGTTCGGTGCGGTACGTCCCGGGGCGAACGCGCCCTTGAATTTCGAGCGCCTGCTCGACGCGTGCGACGCTTTCGCGGCGGCGCGTGGCGTCTCGCGGGTGTTCGCGGGCGTCAACGTGGCGCGCCACGACGCGTATCGGCGGATGCTCGCGCGCGGATTTCGCACCGAGATTCAGGGCGTCATGATGAACCGCGACAACGATCCGGGATACAACCGCCCCGACTCGTACGTGCTCGACGACTGGCGCTAGGCTCCGCGTCGTCGCGCAGCTCCCGGCTCATTTGCTGCTTCCGCGCGTGGGGCGCAGATGATTCTCGTAATACGGGCGCATCGCACGCAGTGCGCGCATCTGATGGTAGGCGAGTTCGTCGTCGGGGTAGCGATGCTCCGGGCCGAGCACGCACGCGACCCGCGCGGCGCATCGCGGTGCGCATTCGGCCTCCTGCTCGACGCGATACGTGAGGCATCGCGGGATGTCCCATCCCGCAGGATAACTCACCGCGCCCGCCCGGCATGCGCTCACGCACGTCCGCGCGGCA
>JAJYMR010000089.1 GCA_021786815.1 Deltaproteobacteria bacterium | reverse complement strand
AACGACCACGTCGTGGTCGAGAAGCCCGGCGAACCCGCCCTGCTGTACATCGACCTGCATCTGATTCACGAGGTTACCTCTCCGCAGGCGTTCGAGGCGCTGCGCAACAGCGGACGCAAGGTGCGCGTGCCCGCACGCACGTTCGGAACCCTCGATCACAACGTCCCGACCACGAATCGCTCGCTGCCAATCGAGGACCCGGATTCGCGCCTCCAGGTCGAAATGATGCGACGCAATTGCCGCGAGTTCGGCGTCCCACTCTTCGATCTCGGCTCGCGCGAGCAGGGCATCGTCCACGTGATCGGTCCCGAACTCGGGTTGAGCCAGCCCGGCGCGACGATCGTATGCGGCGACAGCCACACTTCCACACACGGCGCGGTCGGTGCGCTCGCCTTCGGAATCGGCACCAGCGAGGTCGAGCACGTCCTCGCAACGCAATGTCTCTGGCAGAACCGGCCCAAAACGATGGAAATCCGGGTCGATGGCAATCTCAAGCCCGGCGTCACGGCAAAGGATCTCATCCTCGGGATTATCGGCCGTATCACCACCGACGGCGCGACCGGATGCGTCGTCGAGTATCGCGGTTCGGCGTTCGAGGCGCTCTCGGTCGAAGAGCGGATGACGGTGTGCAACATGTCGATCGAGGCCGGTGCGCGCGCGGGAATGATCGCGGTCGATGAAAAGACGATCGATTACATGCGCGGACGGCGTTTCGCGCCCAAGGGCGCCGATTTCGACAAGGCCGCGGAGCGATGGCGCAAGCTGCGCAGCGACGAGGGCGCCAAATTCGACAAAAGTGTCCGGTTCGACGCGGCCTCATTCGCGCCGCAGGTCACCTGGGGCACGAATCCCGGGATGGTCGTCGAGATAACAGGCAAGGTTCCCGATCCGGCCGCGGTAACCGATCCCGGCGAACGCCGCGCGATGGAACGGGCGCTGGAATACATGGGGCTCGAGCCGAACCTCCCAATCCAGGACATCAAGGTTGACCGCGTCTTTATCGGCTCGTGCACGAACTCGCGGATTAGCGACCTCGAGGCAGCGGCCGATATCGTCCGCGGCCGGAAAGTCGCCGCGAGCGTCAATGCGATGGTTGTGCCGGGGTCGGAGCTGGTCAAGGAAGAAGCCGAAAAGCTCGGGCTGGACAAAATCTTCCGCGAAGCGGGCTTCGATTGGCGCGAGCCGGGATGCAGCATGTGCCTCGGCATGAATCCCGACATCCTGAAGCCGGGTGAGCGATGCGCCAGCACGTCGAACCGCAATTTCGAGGGACGCCAGGGCAAGGGAGGCAGGACGCATCTGGTGAGCCCGCAGATGGCGGCTGCGGCCGCGCTCGCGGGCCATTTCGTCGACATCCGCAACTGGCCAAAGAACTAACGCGCAAGCCGCAGTCTCGCATAGGGAATCCGTTCGGATACCGAATCCCTTCGAGCGGAAGATATCGTTCTCCGTTGCGCGTCATTCTGAGCTGCCGCTGCGACGCCTTGAGCGAGAAGTCCCGCGTCGATTGATTTCCTGGCATTGGCGGCATCATTTTCTGGGTCCCAGAAATTTGTCGCCATTGAAGTGAATCATGTGGTCAGGAACGTTGGCGATCCAAACTTCCGTTTCCCAGGCGACGTCCTTCATGTGCTTTCGGAAAGTTGCCGTGTCCGGAAAGGCAGATACGTAGATGGCGCCGATTTCAGTCGATTTGAGATATTCAGCGAGCTCGAAAACGCGCTTGGGTGACATGGGACCGTGCGAGGTAACGGCCTCGATTAACTCGATTAAGTAGAGCCATCGGCGGTCTGGAACGAAGAGTACGACATCAGGCAATTTGTCGTGGTCGCTCGCGGGCAAACCGAGGCCAGCGAGGATCCGTTGGTCCATCAGGACGTTCTTTTTTGCGGTATCACCAAGGTAGAGCAGCCTCGCGCCCTGAGCAAAGCGGGGCGCGAATTCCTCGATAACCGCCTTTTGGACCTGATTGTGTTTGCCGGGTGAGAGACGGATTCGTCGGCCGTCGGGAAGGGTCAAGGGCACAAGTTTTCCGCGGGAGCGGCGGGCAGAATATGTGACAGCCAGTGAGCCATTCCTGGCGACGAATTGCGCAGCGGCGCGAGACCAAGTCGGCGTGCCAAAATCCTGATCGCTGCTGGTGCCAAACACCAATTATGTTCTCTTACGACGGTGATCCGGCGCTTAGCGTTCACTTCTGCCCGGCTGCTGCGGTCTGCAGCAGACTAGAAGAATTCGGAGAGGTTGCAAAGACTCTTCCTTAGAAGGCGCCCCGAAGAACTTGATCCTGAGTTCCCCACGCGCCGATCGCGTTCGGACCGCTCGCCGACCGCGACGTGCCGACTCCCGCGCCTTTCGAACAAATGCACGTCTTCCAAAGGCGTTACAGGCCGCCTCTTTCCTGATAAGGGATTAAGAGTCAGATTCGTTGGGAGCCGAGTACGGCGGACCTCGAACCTCAAGCCACTGACAGGGTAACCGCGGGAGAATCGATTCAGCGATGCAAGCGTTCAAGAATTTTACCGGACTGGTCGCGCCTCTGGACCGTCCCAACGTCGATACTGATCAGATCATTCCCAAGCAGTTCCTGAAGGCCGTGGTGCGAACCGGACTCGGCAAGGGACTGTTCTACGACTGGCGTAACCAGCCCGACAGCAGGTTCGTGCTCGACCAGGAGCGCTTCTCGAAGGCGACGATCCTCGTCGCGCGGGCGAACTTCGGATGCGGCAGTTCGCGCGAGCATGCGGTGTGGGCACTTGCGGATTTCGGGCTCCGCGCGGTGATCGCGCCATCGTTCGCGGATATCTTCCGCAACAACTGCCTCAAAAACGGGATGCTGCCGATTATCCTCAAGCCCGAGGAGGTCGAGGCTATTTTCCAGGCGATCAAGCGGCACGAAAACTACGCGCTCGCGGTCGATCTGCCGGCGCAGGCGGTATCGGACGAGTTCGGATGGTCGGCGCGGTTCGAGATCCAGCCGTTTGCGAAAAAGTGCCTGCTCGAAGGGCTCGACGATGTAGCGCTGACCCTCGTTCACGAAACCGAGATCGGCGCCTACGAGAAAGCGCATCCGGTTCCCTACAAATCCTAGCGCCGGGCGCGCGCACCGGTGATTTTTCGCCGTTCTGCGTTATATTGTTTTTAACGGCGCTTTCCGGCCGAATAATCCGTTGGCGGAGGGCCGGACAACCTAACGCCCTTTGACTCTTCGAGCTGGCGCTGCGACGCTCGGGCTCGGGAACCGTCCCAACGACTCGTGAAAGCGACCCTCATCGACTCCGACAACCAACAGGACGCTCGGATGAACCCGGTGCTGCCGGCGATTCTCACCGCGGAAGAGCTGGATGATCGGATGCGGCTTGACGTGTTTGTCGCGGCGCGGCTTTATCCCGAGTTTACGCGCTCGCAGGTCGCGCGGATGATAAAGGCGCATCTGGTTACGCTTAACGGCGCGCCCGCGCGGGCCTCGGCCAGCGTGCGAAGCGGTGACCGGGTCGAAATCGCCGCGCCCGAACTGGTCGCAGCGCGGGATTTCGCGGCTTCGGCGCCGGATATCGCCGTGATTTACGCCGACGACGAGATAATCGTCGTGAACAAGCCTGCGAACATGACGGTGCATCC
>JAJYMR010000282.1 GCA_021786815.1 Deltaproteobacteria bacterium | reverse complement strand
TCCATTGCGTGGCGTTGGCAGGCAAAGTCTGCGTCGTCAGTCGCACGATCTGCGCCGCGTCAACCTTCACCGGTCGCCCGCCGCGCGGCAAATCCTGCTCAATCGCCGCCAAGCCGCCCTCGATATATGGCAGTGAAGCTCGCGATGACTGATGGCAGTCAATTTACTGATTTATAAGCGTTTTAATTGGGGCGTGACGGAATCGAACCGTCGACCAGCGGATTAAAAGAAGGCGAGTCCGCGCGCTAGCGGTACACTCTCGCACGTAATCGCATGATTTCCCGAGGGTTCAGAAAACCGCCTTGAGCCGGAAATCTCAGGGTTTCGCGAGCGAGTGCAAATCGGAGTGCAACTCGCCGGCCGTGCCTAGTTCTGTTTTCCCTTGAGATATGTGAGCACCGCCTGCTGCACGAATTCCCGCGTGATCTTCGCCATCGTCACAATCTCGATGCGCTGACCCGGGCAGCTCACCTGAACGGTCGGCACAGTTCCCACGTTTCTTTCGGCTACCGTGAAGATCAGCGAGTAGTCGCTCGCTCCACTTCTGGGCAGCCGCTCCGCTACATCTGACGAGTAGAACGAGATCCCGTCAGCCCCAGGTATGCGACCGCCCAAGCGCCGGTGTGACGGAACCCTTTGCACTGATACCCCTATCCCCTTTTGCTGGAACTTCGCGACTACCTCCTGCAACGTTGGCTCGATGACAGCAGCCACGTGGTTATTCCACGCTCGGTAGTATGTCCCATCATCGGCTGTCTTTTGCAACAAGGATTCCGATTTGACTTTCTTGTTCGCCACGCATGAGTCGATGAGGGCGTCTAGTTCAGAATCGAACTTTTCGTCGTTCATAATCCCTGCCCCCGCAACCTTTTGTGGTGCAATTGTAGCCCACGCAAGTGTAGACGGCACAGCCGCTCTTGACTAATAGCTGCTAGCAGCCCATGATAGCCTCATGGGCAAAACGAAACGGTCGGTCGAGGTCGCCTACTTGGACCCGGATAAGCTCGAGCTGCTGAAGCGCTTGGCGGAGGATACCCGCATCCCGCGGGCCGTACTCATGCGCGAGGCCGTCGACGATCTCCTGGCGAAGTACGGCATGCTGAAGCCACCGAAGCGCAAGCCCTGAAACGGCGCCCGGAGCCGTTGCAGCGGCCCCGGACGCCTGACCACAACCGCCTATTCAGGAGGCAATCATGGCTAGCCGAAAAGTTATCACTTCCCGCGCCGCCGAGCGGCGCTCGCGTCACCCCGCTCACTGCCCGCCGCTCAAGTCGGTGCTGATCGAGGAGGCGCCCGCCGAGGCGCCGCCCTCCCGCCCTTCGCCCGCCGCATCCCCCGCGAGGGCAAAAATCACCACCGACGGCCACAACGTGACCGTAGAAATGGACGACGAGCTAACCGGCGAGCGCGTCCGTACCACCTATTTCTGCATGGGAGAGTACGTACACATCCGCGACGCTGCCGGTCGCTACCCGCAGGTCTGCGAGCGTCTCAGCGGCTCAGGCAGCACGTTGCGCGCGACTGACGAAACGCTACCAGCCGTGATCCGGCGCGAGCTGCGGCGGCGGCGCGAGGCTGAGCGCCGGGAACTCGGCTGGCGGCGCGGAGGTGGCCGATGAGCGCCGTCGAGGTCCGGGCCGTGATCTCCGGCTCGGTCCCTGTCGGCCGCCTGGCTCGTGCGCTGGCGGAAGCCGGGCTCCGCACGCGATACGACGGCGACCGGCAAGCGCTTGTGATTGAGTCCAAGGAGCGGCGGAACGTCGCGGACGCGCTTGTCGGAATGGCTTGGTTCAATGGCCTGAGCCGCTCGGAGCGCGCGTACTGGCTCGAGGTCGCCGGCAGCGCGGCCCCAGCCGATGCGTGGCGGGCGTTTCAGTCGGGCATTCCCGGCCCGTAGGCGCGGCCAGGAGCCGCACGAGAGCGCTGCCTTCGGGCGGCGTTTTCGTTTTGGGGCTGCAAATTGCCCCGGCCGCGCTTAGAGTACGGCTCAGCGCGAAAGATTGAACCGCAGAACTCAGGAGTTATCGAATGTCCGAGCCCAATGTACGCATCGGTGTGTTTCCGCAGCTGCACAACATCGTTATTCACGTAGGCCAGGAGGCTGTCCATGTCAGTTTCATCACAGCGGGTGAGCGCATACTATTGCGCCTGGAAGCGGGAAAGGTAGCTCCTGCGCGCGATGCTCAGTTCTACGTAACGTTGGACGGAGGGGTGCCTATTCGTTCCCAAACGAAGAAAGAGCTTGTTGAGGAAATCAACGCTGCGGTCGGGACTGGAGTTTTCTGGCAAGTTCAGATGTCTCAGGCCCAAGACCATGGAGGTGGCGGAACGCCATCTTAGGTTTCGGCCGACAACTCCGGCAGACTCGGCGCCAGCCACACCACACCACACCTTACGCAAAGCGGTCCGCCCCAGGTTTCCCCGGGGCCGGTACGGGTGGCTGCCATCGCTGACTCCGCGTGGCCTCTTGGCCAACCGTTGAAAAGTGCCGGCCGCCGCCATGGTCGACGCGCCGGCGCTCGGTCTCGCCCGAGGATGAGCGGTCTGCCGCTGCGTTGGGAAAGCTCCGCTCACGCGGATTCAACGTCCGCAGACTGACGGGGTTGTTAGGATCGCGGCACTCACCGTCTGACCCGCGCCCGCCGCCGAACTGCTGCGGGATGCACCGTCCACCTTCAAACCGAAGCGTCGGGGTCCTTAAGCAACCGCTCCGCCAGCGCGTGCATGTCGTGCGCGCCGCCGGCCACGTCCGGCTCGGCGAGCGGCTCGATGGCCAACTCGCGCAGGCGGCCGTCGATCGCGGTGCCGGGGCCGGGGAATCCGTGCAGCGGGTGCGCCGGCCCCCAGGGCTTGAACAGATGCCGGACGTACGCGACTGGCCGCAAGGCTTCGAGGTATGCATCGCGTGCGCGTGCCAGGTCGACCAGGCGCGGCTCAATCTGCGCTGAAAGTACGTCTGCAACGGCAGAGCGCAGCCGTTCCTCCGCACGCGAGAACGCCGAGCGCGCCTCCCGGGCCGCCTCGCGCAGCCCAGGCAGCGCCTCCATCGCACCGGCCGCGAGCGTGCGCGCGTCGGCGGCGGCCTCGGCAGCGCCGGCCGATCTGTCAAGCAGGCCCTGATCTGGACGCGAAGCCTCCGGGCAGCCGGCAGTGCTCCATTCTCGAGCGGCAGCACGAGCGGTCGCCTCGGCTGCGCCGGCCTCGCGGTCCGCCTGTTCCGAACCTGCGATTACCGCCATCGCGCGTTCGACCTTCGAGTCCGCGGCTATGAGTTCCGCCTCGGCGCGGTCGCGCTCGGCGTGGGCCTCCCGCAAGCGACGGCGGGCCAGCTCAAGCAACGCGGCGCAGCGAAGCTCGGAATCGGCCGCGCTTTCCTCCGGCGCTTGGAATGCCGCGCGAGGGGGCGGCGCGGCGGCCTTGATGGCGGACCTGACAATCGTTGCAAGGCTCATCGCGCACCTCCTCGGGTGTTGAATCGTGTCACATATCGTGGTGGAGTCTTGAACGGCCCCCACGCCTCATCGGGTGATCCATAGAAACGGATAATGGGGCGCCCGGACTGATCCAACTCTCGGCGTTCGCGCAGCGGGCCGACCGGGCGTTTTGCAGCCTCGGCGGCGT
>JAJYMR010000034.1 GCA_021786815.1 Deltaproteobacteria bacterium | reverse complement strand
TGGATGCTCAGATGGTTTCTGAGCACGGGCAGCAGGTCGATCTCGGTCTTCGCGCCCTTTTGCAGCGCGATCAGCACGAGCCTGCCGCCGCGCGCGAGCGATTCGATATTCTGCGCCAGATAGGCCGCGCCTATAATGTCGAGAATCGCGTCAACGCCGCGCCCGCCGGTTGCGTCCTTGACCGCGACCGAAAACGGCCCCGATTTATAGTTGATCGCGACGTCTGCGCCGAGGTTCAGGCATCGATCGCATTTTTCCTCCGAGCCCGCGGTGACAATCGAGCGCACGCCTGCTTCCTTGAGCAGTTGGATTGCAGCTGTGCCGACGCCGCTTCCGCCGCCGTGGACGAGCGCCCAATCGCCGGCTTTCAGTCCAGCCAACTGGAACAAATTGAGGAACGCGGTCAGAAAGACTTCGGGAAACGCCGCCGCCTCCGCGTCGCTGAGCGCCGCCGGAATCCGCATCGCGGAGCCGTGATGCACCGCGGCTTTCTCCGCGTAACCGCCGCCCGCAAGCAGCGCCATCGCGCGCTCTCCGACGCGCCATCCCGTGACGGCGGAGCCGAGAGCGACGACCTCGCCCGCGCATTCGAGCCCGATTATGTCGGACGCGCCAGGCGGCGGCGGATAATGCCCCTGGCGCTGCATCAGGTCCGCGCGATTCAGTCCCGCGTGCGTGACGCGGATCATCAGGTCTTCGGGGCGAAGTACGGGTTCAGGAACGTCGGCGAGGCGAAGCACGCTCTCGTCGCCGGGTTTTTCAGCGATTACGGCCTTCATGAGGCCATATATAAGCCCGTAAGACGCGCGTTTCTCAACCGCGCGAGCGCACCGCAAGCGCGGCTCAATGCATCGGGGCGTCGCCGCCGCCCGACTGGCGCGAAAGGATGAAGAACCACGGAATACAGATTATCGCGGTGAAGGTGAACAGCCGGTAGATGTCGTTGTAGGCGAGATTGAGCGCCTGGCCCTGGATCATCTGATAGACCATCGCGAAGCCATGCTTCTGCAGCGTCGCCATCTCGTGGGGGAAATTGAAATGTGGCGAACCGGCCATCCGCGCCGGCGCCTGACTCAAGCGCCAGGCGGTGAATTCAGTGAAATGGTCGCCCAGGTACGACTGATGAATCTGCTCGCGGCTAACCAGCATGTTCGAAACCATCGAGATTCCGATCGCCGAACCGGTGTTGCGCAGCATGTTATAGAGGCTTGACGCGTAACCCATCCGGCGGCGCTCCACGCAGGCAAGCGCGGAGGCCGACAGGACAGGAAAGATAAGCCCGCTGCCGAAGCCGAACAGGATGACCGGCCACAGGATATTGTCGAAGCCCACGGTCAGATCCCACTGGCTCATCTGCCACGCCGCCAGCGCCACAAACACGAAGCCGAGACCGACCGCGGGGCGCGTATCGTAGCCAAGGCGCGACAACTGCCCGACCGCGAACATCGAGATGGCCACGCCAATCCCGCGCGGCGCGACCGCAAGTCCCGCCCTCCACGCGTCGTAGCCGAGGAGTTCCTGCAGGAACAGCGGGTTGAGCAGATTCACGCCGTAGAGCACGCACACCAGCAGCGTCACCATCCCGACCGAGAGCGTGAAATCCGAAATCAGGAACATGCGAAGGTCGAGGATCGGGTCGGGAAAGCGCAGTTCGTGGAAGGTGAGTACGATTAGCGCGAGCGCCGAGAGCCCGGCGAACCAGCATACCCACGGCGCCGCGAACCAGTCCGAGCGCTGCCCGCGGTCGAACACAATCTGGAGCAGGCCGAGCCCGAAGGTGAGGCAGACTATCCCGAGATAATCGGTGCGCCGCGCCTCGCGCTTGAGATAGGCCGGGTCGTGAACGAACATGTAAACCATGAGGGCAGCGAGCGCCCCGGTGGGTATATTGATGTAGAAATTCCAGCGCCAGTTGTAGTTGACCGTGATCCATCCGCCCAGCGTCGGCCCCATGATCGGCGCAAGCATCAGCCCCACGCCCCACATCGCCATCGCAAGCCCCTGCTCGGAGGGCGGAAACGTCTCCATCAGGATCGCCTGCGAAGTCGGGATCATCGCCGCGCCGGCCGCGCCCTGAATCAACCGGAAGACAACCATCTGGGTCAACGAATGCGCCGCGCCGCACATGGCCGAGGAGGCGACGAAGACGACGATCGACGTGATGAAGTAGCGCTTGCGGCCGAAGCGCGAGGAAATCCATCCGGTCATCGGGATCATGATGCCGTTGGAGACGAGGTAGCTGGTCAGCACCCAGGTGATCTCGTCGGCGGTCGCGGAAAACGAGCCCTGCATGTACGGCAACGCGACGTTGACGATCGAAGTGTCGAGCACTTCGAGCGTCGCGCCGAGCATCACCGCGATCGCTACGAGCCATTTTCCGGCTGAGCCGGATTCGCTTTCGAAGGTCTCGGGGCCGAAGCGCTCTTCCTGGGCGTCGGGCAACTGCGAAGACATTACCGATACAGAATGTCTGGTAACGGCGGGCTCCGTAAATAGCGCGCTCCATTATTGATGGGTTAACGCGCGCCGCTTAAAGCGCGATCTGGTGACAGGCCGCGCGGCGAGCGGTTTCGCGAACAGGCAGCGGGACATTCCGTTCGCGCAAACCGCCGCGCGCCGCAAATCGTCGGGTCGATAAGTCTCTCAGCGCGGGATCGGCAAAAAAACTGTTTGACCGCGTGCGAGCCGGTCTGCGAAAAGGAAAATATAGCGACGCCTGCGCGGTTACGAGACGGCGCGCGTCAGTACGTCATCGTGATGGTGAGCCATTGTTCGCCGCCGTGGTATTCGAAGCTCGCGTCGCCGAATGATGGCGGCCCGAACGTCGCGTGCGCGTTGTTGGAGAATGCATAGCCCTCGAGCGGCATCCCGAGCGCGTCGCGATCGAACTTCCCGTTTCCGTTCTCGTCGTGAATCACGACCATCGCGTATCTTCCGGGCGGGATGTTGGGAAAATTGCACCAGGCGGCCCGATGCTTGATCGGCGCGTCCATATCGCGAAACGCCTTGGAGCCGTCGCCGGGGAAATCGACGGGCGAATTGAAGAGCGTGCATCCGACCTGCCCTTTGGAACTCCTCAGTCCCACGACATGGACGTGCAGAACCTCGGACGGCGCCGCTATCCCGGGTACGGCCGACGGCGCCGGCTGCGCGGCGGACGGCGCTGCCGAGGGCGACGGCTCACCCGCAAGCGCGGGAAGCGCGGCTATCAGGACAAGCATCGACACAAGAAATTTCGCACGTGCGAGCTTCATCGGTAGGAGTTCATTGTAACGGAAAAACGAAGGGCCCGTGAGTGCGAGCCCTCCACCGATATTCGCCGCGTGACGGGGAGCGCTCAGCCGAGCAGCGCCTGCACGGTCTTCTCGAAGGCGGCAACGTCGGGACCCGCGTCTATCTCGACCGGATGCAGGTCAACGCCGGCCGCTTCTTGCTCGGCAAGCCGTTCGCGCGCGCCGGCGACGTCGCCGACGTAGCCGAGTTCCGAGAGCATCCGCGGCGACACCGCGGCGACGCCGGCCTTGGAGCCGCCCGAATCCCAGGCCTCGCGAATTTTCTTTACGTCATCGCCGAAGCCGAAGCGGGTCAACTGCTCGGCATAAAAAGTCCCCATCCGCGCCGCGTAAAAGGCGACCGTTCCGGCGTGCGCCGCACGCGCCCGCTCGACGTTGCCGCTCACCACGACGGCGCCGGGCGCTTTCACTTCGACCGAATGGGGATCGCGGCCGGCGGCCTTGGCGAGCGCGCGGAAATCCGAGATCGCATGGCCGAGGCCGCCGAGCGGGATCATGACCGGCAGCCATCCGTCAGCCTTTTGCGCGGTGAACTCGACGCTCTTCGCGTTGAGCGAGGCGATGAAAATCGGGATGTGCTTTCTGATCGGCTCGAAGCGAAGCGTGAAGCCGCGCGCGAGGCGGAACAGTTTGCCCTCGTAATTGAGCGGCGTCCCGGCCATCAGCATGTTGATGATATCGACGTATTCCCTGAGGCGCGTGAGCGGCGGATTGAAGCGAATGCCGTGGAAATGCTCGATCACGTTGGGACCGCTCGTGCCCAGGCCGATTATCATGCGCCCGCCGGAAAACTCGTCCAGCGTGGCGAAATGCTGCGCGAGCGCGGCGGGCGAACGCGAATAGCAATTCACGATCGAGGTCGCAAGCTTCACCTTGCTGGTGTGCTCGGCAAATAGCGTGAGCAACGTGAACGCGTCGCGGCCCCATGCCTCGGCAACCCAGATCGAATGGATACCCGCCTGGTCGGCGATACGGGCGCGCTCGATCAGCGATTTGAAGTCGAATCTGCCTTGCCAGTTGATTCCGATCGTCAGTTTGCGAGCCATGGCCGCTCCTTTGTGTTGAGCTTCGTCAAATCTTGAAGTTTAGCTTTCGTTTTCCCGCTGCTCCGGCCGGCCGGAAGTCCCGTGCGTTTCGGCCTTTGGCTAGGCGCCCGGTCTCAGCCGCGAGGCGCGAAGCGTAACCGTCACCTCGTCCCGAATCATGCGCCGAATATGGCACCCGCGCTCGGCGACCTCGACCAGATGGCGGAGCTTTTCGTCGTCGATAGCGGTTTCAACTTCAAGTTCGACTTCAATTTCGCTGACGTGCCCTTTTTCGTTGGCGCGCGCCAGAAGCCGAGTCCGGCCGACGTTCAATTTGCGCACCTGCGCGCCGACCCGAAGCGACATCAGGAGGCATCCGCCGAGCGCTCCGAGAAAGCTCGTTACCGGATCGACCGCCGCGGAATCCTCGCCCGAAAGCTGCCACGAACGTGCACCGCGGCGCACCTCGGTCACGAGGCTATCGCCTATCGACTCGGCCGTAACCTCGCGCCTGCGCGTTGGCGCGGCCGGATGCTCCAGCCGTTCTGGCGCGCCAAGGAAATCCGCCGATTCGAGCAGGCGGCGAACGCCTGTGGTGAAGCGCGAGGCGGTCGCGCCGTCGATACCGCGATGGTCGTACGCGACGGCTATATGCATCGCGGGGCGCACCTCGGGACGGCCGCCGACCGCGAGCACTTCGTCGCGAATCGCGCCGACGAACATCAGCGCGGCCTGCGGCGCAAAGATAACCGGCGTGCCGTTGTCCACGCCGTAAGCGCCGAGGTTCGACACCGTGAAGGTTGCGCCCTCGAGATCCTCGGGGCGAAGACGTTTCGTCCGCGCCTGCTCGGCAATCGCGGCAAGCCGCGCGCTGAGCCCGGCCGCGTCGAGGCGATCGGCTTCGTGAACCACCGGCACGACCAGCCCGTCGGGCGTATCCACGGCGACGCCCAGGTTGACGTGCTCGTAGATGATCATTTCGCCGTCGGCGTAGCTCGCGTTGACGCGCGGATTGTCCCTGAGCGCGCGAACCGCAGCGGCAAGGATGATATCCGTCACGCTCAGCTTTGTTCCGGCGGCGGCTAGCGCCTTTCGCGCTGCGAGCGCGCGGCTCATGTCCACGCGGGCCATCTGGACGAAATGCGGAACGTTGCGCCAGCCCTCGGTCAGGTTGCGCGCGCCGACCGCCTGGATACGCGTGAGCTTTTCGCGCCGCGAAGGACCCATCGGCGACGACGCGGCGGAAGCTGCGGCGGATTGCGCGGGCGAGACTGCCTCGCGAATCGAAGCGGGCTTCGCCCCGCTTTCGAGCGCGCCTTTCACATCGTCTTCCGTTACGAGCCCGTCGGGCCCGCTGCCGGTAATCGCGCCAAGCTCGAGTCCGTGCTCCGCGGCAAGCCGTTTGGCTCGTGGCGACGCGGCGACCCGCCGCTTCGCACCCGACGACGCGGCGGGCGCGGAAGCCGCTCCGGCCGTAGAAGGCGCAGCGGCTTTCGGGGCCTTGCTGGCGTCGGAACCGGCAAGCTCCGCGGGGACCGCTTCGCCGTCGGCGACAATCACGCCGAGCGCGCCGCCAACCGCGACTACCTGCCCCTTGGCGGCGACCATCCTGCCGAGCAGGCCGTCAACCGGAGATTCAACTTCTACTTGAGCTTTGTCGGTCTCGACGGTGAGGATCGACTCCCCCTGTCTGACCGTGTCTCCTTCGTGCTTGTGCCAGTCAAGAACGGTGCCCTCGGTCATCGTATGGCCGAGCTTTGGCATCTGGATTACGAACGCCATTGAACTCCCAGGTCCTGCAGGTCAACGATATTCCAGGCGTCAGGAAAGCAGTTCGCGGCACGCCTGATAAATCTTCTCTTCGTTCGGGAGCACGAACGCCTCGAGTATCGCCGCAGTCGGGATCGGCACGTCCGGTATCGCGACGCGGCGAAGCGGACGGTCGAGGTATTCGAGCGCCTCTTCCATGAGCATCGCGCCGATCTCTGCGCCCACGCCGAGCGTCTTGTAGCTCTCTTCGGCGACCACGATCTTGCCGGTCTTCCTGACCGACTCGATTATGGTTTCGCGGTCGAACGGGACCAGCGAGCGCGGATCGATAACCTCGACGCTATGGCCCTCGGCGGCCAGCCGCTCGGCGACCGTGAGAGCCTTCGGCACCATCGCGGAGATAGCAACCAGCGTAAGGTCATCGCCTTCTCGCGCAATCGCCGCCTTGCCGAACGGTACGGTGAAATCCTCGCCCTCGGGCACTTCGCCACGGGTTGCGTAGAGCAGTTTGTGCTCGAAATAAAGGACCGGATTGTCGTCGCGGATCGCGGTTTTGAGCAATCCCTTGGCGTCGGCCGGATTCGAGGGCGAAACGATTTTGAGCCCGGGCGCGTGCATGAAAAACGCCTCGGGACACTGCCCATGCTCGGGGCCGACACCCGCCGCGCCCGACGGGCATCGCACCACCAGCGGGATCTTGTAGGCGCCGCCGTGCCCGTAACGCCACATCCCGGCTTTGAGCACGACTTCGTCGCCGGCAGTGAACAGGAAATCGGCGAACTGGAGTTCGACCACGGGCCTGAGCCCGGCCAGCGCGGCGCCGACACCGCCTCCTACCAGCGCGTTCTCGGAAATCGGCGTGTCGAACACGCGTTCGTCGCCGAACATGTCCTTCAGTCCGGCGGTGATTCGAAAGATACCGCCGAAGTTGGCAACGTCTTCGCCGTACAGGATTACCGAAGGGTCGCGCTTCATCTCCTCGATGAGCGCTTCCCTTATCGCTTCCGCATAAGTGATCGTCCGCATCGCGTATCAACCATCTCGCTTTCGGGTTATGTCAGCCGGCGCTGGACTCGGAGAAAACGTCCTCGAGCGCGGTCTCTGGTTTTGGGAAAGGCTGCTTGCGCACGAACTCGACCGCCTTGTCGAGCGTGGCGCGCGTCTCGGCCTCGAACTCCGCCTTGATCTTCTCGGTAAGCACTTTTTCCCCGAGCAGTTTCTGCTCGAAGCGCGGGAGCGGATCGCGCCGCCAGTGCTTCTCGACCTCCTCGCGCGAGCGATAATTCTCGGGGTCGCCGATCCAGTGGCCCCAGAGCCTGTAGGTCTTGCCCTCGACCAGCGACGGACCGAGGCCCTTTCGCGCGCGTTCGACGGCTTCCTTGACCGCGTCGTACACGGCTTCGGGGTCGTTGCCGTCAACAGTCTTGCCCGGGATGTTGTAGCCAGCCGCGCGCGCCGAGATGTCCTTCACGGCGGTCGACCTCTCGGTCGGCATCGAGACCGCCCATCCGTTGTTCTCGCACACGAACACGACCGGAAGCTTTCGCACCGCGCTCAAGTTCATCGCCTCGTGGAAAGTCCCGCGATTCGAAGTGCCGTCGCCGAAGAAGCACAGCACCACTTTGTCCTCGCCCTTGACCTTGATCGAAAGGCCGGCGCCCGCCGCGATAGGAAAGCATCCGCCGAGCGTCCCGCTTTCGCCAAGAACGCCGAGTTCGGGATACACGACCCGCATCACGCCGCCCTTTCCGCGATTGGTGCCGCCCTCCTTGCCGGCGAGATCGCAGAGAATTTTTTCGATCGGAATTCCGCGCGCAACCCAATAGGCGACGCCGCGATGGGCGTAGAGCAGGTAATCGTCGGGGCGGAGCGTCGCGATTGCGGCGACCTGCAACGCCTCCTGGCCGACGCCGGGATGCATGAAGCCTCCCGCCTGACCGGCTTTGATCAGTTCCGCTATCCGCTCCTCTAGCCTGCGGCTTAGAAGCATCTTGCGGTAAATGTCGAGCTTGAGCTTGTTGTCCATCGTCGTGTAATCCCTCCGAACCGGAGCGCGAACGCAGCTGCCCGCCCCGGGCATGATACGCGCGCCACCGGCCAAAGTAGCCGAGAACGGCGCGGTTCTACAATCGGAGCGCGTACGCGTGCGGACCTCGAACTGGGCTCGATTGCGCGGAAGCGCGCGGGCTCTTGTTGAACGTCAACAGCGGCGCTTATCGCCGCGCGCGGGAAAACGAGTCAGAGCCCGCGCCGGCCCGGCATCGCGACGACCTTGGCCGAGCGCAGCGAACGGCGAAGCGTCGAAACCGAAAGGCCGAGCCTTTGCGCAGCCGCGTGGATGTCGCCGCCGAACGCGGTTACGGTTCTGAGCGCGATTTCGCGATTCGCGGCCTCGACCGCCGCGCGCCATCCGGCACGCGGGCGCTCGGCCTTCTGGCGCGCCGCCACGATAATCTGCTCGCGCACGTCGGGGGCGTCGACCACGCCGGCCGACGCGCCGAGTGGGACGATAGCGAGCCGCCTGACGAGGTTTTTAAGCTCCCGGACGTTGCCCGGGAACGGGTATTCCGAAAGCGCACGAAGCGCGCCCGGCGTAAAGCTGAGCCTTGCGTCCGAAAGGGCCAGGAAATGGCGGGCGAGAAGCGAGATATCGGCGCCGCGATGCCGAAGCGCGGGCAGAATCACGATCCGGCTGGCGAGCGCGTCGTGCAGATCGCGATTGAAAAGGCCGCGGCGGACCATCTCGCCGAGATGGCGATGGCTCGAGGCGACATATCGCGCGCCGGCTTCCCCGGCCTGCGCGCGCGCCCGAATCGCGCCCAGCGCCCGCGCCTGCATCGCGCGCGACAACTCGTCAACGTTGTCGAGATAGACCGTCTTGCCCGACCACGCTTCGCGCCCGCCCACTGCGGCGAGCGTTTCCTCGGCTGGCGTCAGCGATTCCCTGGGCTCTTCGCCTTCGACCATCGAGCAGTCCACGGCGACGAAACCGCCCGCCTGCTCGCTCGCGGCGTGAATCAGCCGCGCTACCATCTCCTTGCCCGTGCCGGTTTCCGCCTCGAGCAGAATCGGCTCGCCGGGCGCGGCCGTGAGCGCGGTCGCGATTGCGTGAAACGTAGCCTCGTTCCCCGTCAGCATCGGCGCGCGCCTGCCGACACACCACGACGCGATAAGAGTTGCCGCGTGAACCGGATTTTCGGCTACCTGCGCGTCATCGGATTCGGCATCGGATGCGGAGTAGCGGCGCGCTGCGACGCGAAGCCGCAGATGACGCCGCGCGCGCAGTGCGGAAGACGAGTCGCCAAACGTGACGACCGCGTCGGCCGCGGCGCAATCGCCGCGCGAAAGGATTTCGAAGCCTGCGCCGCTCAAGAGCGCCGCAACTTCACGCGGCACATCGCCGTCCAGGTACACACGCATCGGTCCACTGCACGTGCGGAAGCCGGCTTCCCGCCATCCCGCTTCGCCAACATCCGCGCACGGTTGAAAATCCTGCTCGATGAGCAAGCGCGATGCCGGATGGGACTGAATCGAAACCGAGCAAAACCGCGCGTATGCCGTATGATCGCGCTCGGGATTGCGCGAAAGCGGGACAGCAAATTGCTGACGTGCGCAATTCGCGTGACGCGTTTTGACACGCGGGTATCGAGGTGCTGCGCGCTCCGCGCTGGCATTTTGCGGCCGCAGGTTTTAGGAAAGATACGTTCTTACGCCGGGAAACTTGGAAGCCCGGGGCATCCATTCGGGATCTTGAGAGGCGGCAATGGCGACAGGCGAAATCTCACAACCCATGCACAAGGTGAAGATCGAGCGAGGACTCGCGATGCGTGCGCGCGACGGCGTCACGCTTTACGCCGACGTCTATCGCCCCGACGCGCCGGGAAAATTCCCGGTGCTCGTGATGCGCACGCCATACGACAAAAGCCAGCAAATCGGGCTCACCGAGAGAGACTATTTTCCGCAACGCGGCTACGTCCTGGTGGTGCAGGATACCCGCGGACGCTTCAGCTCCGAGGGCGAATTCTATCCGTTCGTCCACGAAGCCAACGACGGTTACGACGCGATCGAATGGGCGGCCGCACTTCCGTGGTCCAGCGGCGAGGTCGGCACGGTGGGACAATCCTATCTCGGGCTCGTGCAGTATCAGGCCGCGCCAACTCGTCCGCCGCATCTGAAAGTGATGTGCCCGGTATCGGGACCGGTTACGTACTTCGAGAATTGCATCTTCCGGCGCGGCGTATTCGAGCTCGGATGGGACCTTACCTATTTCCTGTTCATGTCGCGCAACGTGCTCGAACGAAAGGGAATCTACGAGAAGGAACGCGCAACACTCGACGCTTATCTCGACAAACCCGAGCTTCCGTTCTCACCGCTCACTGCCGCGGCATATCGGCATCTGCCGGTTCGCGACTGGGGCGAGCGACTGCGCGCCGGAGCGCCGTACCTTGCGGACTTTCTCGCCAACTGGAGGGACGGCGACTACTGGGCTGCGACCGACGTGCGTCCGCGATGCACCCAGGTCAACGTTCCGATGCTCCACGTGGGCTCGTGGTACGACGCGTTTCAGTACGACACGCTCGCGATGTACACGCATCTGAAGCAGAACGCCGCCACCGAGCAGGCGCGCCATGGACAGCGTCTGCTGATGGGCCCGTGGGCGCATCTGCTGCCCTACGCGGTCCCGACCTCGCGCGGCACCGGTGATATCGACTTCGGTCCCGAAGCAAAGATCGAGCTGCACGCGATACAGCTTCGATGGTTCGATCATTTCCTGAAGGGTGCCGAGCCGGCGATGCTCGACGAACCGCCGGTCAGAATTTTCGTGATGGGCGAGAACCGATGGCGCGACGAGTGGGAGTGGCCGCTCAAGCGCACTGCGTACACGAAGATTTATCTGCGAAGTGGCGGGCACGCCAACACGCTCTCGGGCGACGGCGCGCTTTCGCTTAAGCCGCCCGCCGACGAGCCTAACGACGGTTACACCTATGACCCGGAAAACCCGGTGCCGACGCTCGGCGGGACCACGCTCGGGCTTACACCGGGCGTGTTCGACCAGCGGGAAATCGAGACGCGGCCCGACGTCCTTGTCTATACAGGTGCGACGCTGGAATCCGATCTCGAAGTGACCGGGCCGATTGCGATGAAGCTTTTTGCCGCATCGTCGGCGCCCGACACCGACTTCATAGTGAAGCTCGTTGACGTGCGCCCGGACGGATATGCGCACAATATTGCCGAAGGCGTGATACGCGCGCGCTTTCGCGATTCACTCTCCGCGCCAACGCTTATCAAGCCAGGCGAAATCTACGCGTACGACATCGACATGTGGTCAACCAGCCACATGTTCCGCCGCGGCCATCGGATTCGGGTGGAAATAACTTCGAGCAATTTTCCGCGTTACGATCGGAATCCGAATACGGGAGGCGAACTCGGTCTCGACACCGAACTGAAGACCGCGCATCAATCCGTATTCCACAAAGCGGACGCGGCGTCGTATCTCCTGCTGCCGGTCATCCCACGCTGACCGCGCGCGGGGACGAGGAGAAACGCGAACGCTCTACACGGGCCAGCCTTCGCGCCGGTAGCCCATGTCCCAGAACATCCATTCGTAGCGGCTGGTCGTAACGAAGCATCGCGTGACCGCCTCGCGCTCGGCGGGACGAAGCTTAGCCGCCGTCTCGTTGAGCGCCGCGATAACGGCCCGGACGACTCCGGCGAACCCCTCCGACGCGTACGTCGCGATCCATCGCTGGTAGAGCGGATCGGGAGAGCCCTTGCGCTCAAGTTCCTTGCCCACTTCCCAGTAAATCCAGTAGCACGGCAAAAGCGCGCCGAGCGCCTCGTGAAACGTCCCGCCGTAAACCGTCGCGAGCAGAAAGCTCGTGTAGGCGAGATTCGCAGGCGCGGGTGGAGTAGCGGCGACCTGTTCCGGCGAAAGTCCGAAATCCTTGAAGAAGCCTTCGTGCAGCGAGCGCTCGACGCGAAGCGCATTGGCCGCGTGCTCGTTGAACATCACGATCCAGTCGTCATGCGGAGCGCGTGCGGCCGCAACCGATAGCGCGCGTCCGAACTCGCGCAGGTAGAGCGCGTCCTGCACCACGTAAAACTTGAAGCTTTCGCGCGAGAGCGTGCCGTCGCCGAGTCCGCGCACGAACGGATGACGCAGGATCTCGCGGTAGATGCCGTCAATCGATTTCCAAAGTTCAATGCTGAACGCCATATGCGTATCGCTCCCGATGCCGTCGGCATGCTGGCCCATGACCGCCCGGCGGCGCGCTCACGCTTCTTCGCGGACGGGGATTACTTTTCGCCCGAATAGACCGCGAAGATGAGGTTTCGGTAGGCGCAGGTGACCTCGCGGAATCCCGCCTCGCGCATCCACTCGAGCTGAGCGGAGAGCGTCGCGGTGCGGTCGAATTTCATCCGCTCGCGCGCCTGCTCAAGATCGCGTTCGCTCGCGCCAAGCTCGCGCGCACGCTGAAGCCATTTGGCATAACTGCGTTTTTCGATCGCGTCGGTTTCGCCGCGGACCTGGTCGGCGTTGATGAACACGCCCGAGGGGTTCAGCGCCTCGTGGACGCGGCGAAAGAGCGCGCGCTTGTTCGCGTCGGCGAGATGATGGATCGAGAGCGCCGACACGATCGCGTCATAGCGGCCTTCGAAGGCGTGCTCAGCGTAGTCAAGCTCGACGAATCGGAACCGTGCGCCGCCCGGACCGAGCCGCTCGCGCGCCCGCGAAAGCATCTCTTCCGACATGTCGAGGAGCGTGATTCGCGCGCCGGGAAAGCTGTAGGCGATGAGCGCGGAGAAAAGGCCGGTGCCGGCGCCGAGGTCCAGCACGTCGAACTCAGCGTCGCGCTCGAACGGGATCAAATCGATCGCCGCGCGATAGAAATCGTCGAAGCACGGCACGAGCTTTCGCCGCGCGCTGTCATAGCTCGCGGCGGCCGCGTCGAAGACGCGCTTGAGACCTTTTTCCATCGCGGACAAACCCTGGCGGACCGACCCCGAAGAACGCCCGCCCCAGAATAGCGGATGCTCTCGCCCCACTTCCAGCGCGCAACCCGAATCGAGCCGGTGGGTGAGCGGCGGAGCGTTCGTTGTAAACAAAACGGTCGTTTAGTAATAAAGGCTTCTGGACGGGCATAATCGTTCCGGGGCTGCGTGGGAACGCAACATTTCGGGGAGCCGCACGATGTCAAAGCCAGTCATTTCCGCGGATTCGCACATTACCGAGCCACCTGGCACGTATGTCGAGCGATGCGACCACAGGTTTCGCGAACGCGCGCCGCGGATGGTGCGCGACCCCAAGCTCGGCGACATGTTCGTGGTTGACGGTATGAACCGGCCGATCCTGATGGGCCTGGTCGCCGCTGCCGGCAAGAGCGCCGAGCAACTGGCGGTGGGCGGCGTCAAGTTCGAGGAGATGCATCGCGGCGGATGGGACCCCGAGGCTCGCCTTGCCGAGCAGGAACGCGACGGCGTCAGTGCCGAAATCCTCTACCCGACGGTCGGGATGCTGCTGTGCAACCATCCGGATTTCGACTACAAGAAGGCTTGCTTCGACGCCTATAACCTGTGGATCGCCGAGTACTGCGCGGCCCATCCCGATCGTCTGATAGGCGTCGGGCAGACTGCGATGCGTTCGGTGGACGAGGCGATCGCGGATCTGCGCAGAACAAAGGAACTCGGGCTTCGTGGCGTGATGATGCCCGGCAATCCGGCCCTGAGCGACTACGACGATCCGATTTACGACCCGTTCTACCAGGCGGCGATCGACCTCGAACTGCCGCTCAGCTTCCATATCCTGACGACCCGGCAGGACCGTTTCGAGACCCGCGGGCCGAGGCTCAACAGCTTCCTGTCGATCATCCGCGGATGCCAGGACATCATCGGCACGTTCATTCTGGGCGGCGTCTTCGAGCGCCATCCGAAGCTCAAGGTGGTATGCGTCGAGGCCGACGCGGGATGGGTACCTCATTACATGTACCGCATGGACCACGCCTACGACCGGCATCGCTACTGGCTGCCCGCCGGTGCGCTGTCGAAGATGCCGAGCGAGTATTTTCGCGAGAACGTGTACTTGACGTTTCAAGACGATTGGGTGGCGTTCCGGGTGACCGAACTTTGCAACGTTCGCCGGCTGATGTGGGCGAGCGACTTTCCCCACAGTGATTCGACCTGGCCGCACTCGCGAGAGATACTGCGCGAGCACACGGCCGAACTTGGCGCCGAGGAAAGGGATCTCATCCTGCACGACAACGTCGCCGAGCTCTACCGGCTCAGCATCTGAGAGGCCGCCCGAAAATTTCCGGGCAATCGCGCCCGCGGCGCCGGCGCGAGCGTTACTGACCGAATTGGCCGCCTCGGTTCAGAAATACGGTTTTCACAGTTTCGGGCAAGACTGGTAAGATCGACGCTGCTTGCGACGGTCAAAGGATTGGGCTGTCTTCTGAGCTCTCCGTACCGTATCGCTGACGGTTATTGAAATCCCGATGGATACCTTGGGTCCGAACGAACAAAAGGCGTCCTGGACGCCATGGTGGCATCTCAAAGACCGATCCGTGAGCCGCACGTCGCGCCGTTGCGCGGCGTTGCTCGGACTCGTGGGTGCGCTCGGGCTTGTGACGGCAATCGGCGTGGCCGGATGCTCGGGCGGGGGCTCCGGGAGCGGATTCGTCTCGAACATGCATGTCCCGGTGCTCGTCGCGAAGGCCGTACGCAAGACGGTCCCCGTGGAAATCCGCGCCATCGGCAAGGTCGAGGCGCACTCCACCGTCAACGTAAAGGCCCAGATAAGCGGCATCGTGACCCAGGTTCACTTCCGCGAAGGGCAGGACGTGAAAAAGGGCGACCTGCTCTTTACGATCGATCCGCGCCCTTTCGAAGCCGCGCTGATGCAGGCTGAGGCCAACCTCGCCCGCGATCAGGCCCAGATGGCGCAGAACAAGGCCGACTACGAACGCTACGCCTATCTCCTGAAGAAACACGTCGGCTCGCAACAGCAGTACGATCAGGCGCTGGCCAACTACGAGGAACTCAAGGCCGCGGTCGCCGCCGACCAGGCTGCGATCAAGACCGCGCAGGTCAATCTTTCCTACACGCAGATCCGCTCGCCGATAAACGGGCGCATGGGCAATCTGATTCTGCACGCGGGCAACGTGGTCAAGGCGAACGATAGCACCGCGATGGTGACCATCAACCAGATCCGTCCGGTTTACGTTGACTTCTCGGTTCCGGAGAAGAACCTCGACCAGGTTCGCGCCAACATGGCTGAGCGTCAGCTCCCCGTTTACGTCTCCACCCCGGCCGACAAGGGCGAGCGCGAAAAAGGATTTCTTTCCTTCATCGACAACCAGGTCGATTCCACTACCGGAACGATCCTGCTCAAGGGCACGTTCCAGAACGTAAATGAACACCTGTGGCCGGGCCAATTCGTCAACGTGACTCTGGTGGTCAGGCGACTGTCCGACCAGGTGATGGTGCCGAACCAGGCGGTCCAGACCGGACAAGACGGCTCCTACGTTTTCGTCGTGGACCCGAAGATGAAAGCTGAGATTCGCAAGGTCGTTATCGGCGAGACGATCGGCGGCGACACCGTGATCGTACGCGGACTCGAACCGGGCGAAACCGTCGTCACTGACGGGCAGCTAAGGCTGGTTCCCGGCGCCACGGTAAGCGTCAAGAAAGGTCTCGAGCCGCAGGGCGTTTCATGAACCTGGCCGAACTGTTTATCCGGCGCCCGGTGATGACGACGCTGCTGTCGGCGGCGATCATCCTATTCGGCATAATCGCTTTTCGTTTTCTGCCCGTGAGCGATCTCCCTGACGTCGACTTCCCGACAATCATGGTCTCCGCGACCTTGCCCGGCGCGAGCCCGGAGACGATGGCGTCGTCAGTGGCAACGCCGCTCGAAAAACAGTTCTCCACGATCGCCGGGCTCTCGCAGATGAGCTCGACGAATATCCAGGGCACGACCAGCATCACGCTCCAGTTCGACTTGAGCCGCAATATCGACGCCGCCGCGCAGGACGTGCAGGCGGCGATCTCCGCCGCTGAGGGCCAACTGCCGCAGGGGATGCCGAATCCGCCGCTTTACCACAAGGTCAACCCGGCGGACGCGCCGATCCTTTATCTCGCGCTCAGCTCCTCGACGCTTCCGATCTCGGAGGTTGACCGTTACGCGGAGACCTACCTGGCGCAGCGCATCTCGATGATAAACGGCGTCGCGCAGGTGCAGGTTTACGGCTCGCAGAAATACGCGGTCAGAATCCAGGTCAATCCGAAGAAGCTTGCGGCCTACGGAATCGGAATCGACGAAGTCGCCCAGGCGGTCGAGAACGCCAACGTCGATCTGCCGACCGGCACGCTCTACGGCCGGCACGAGGCTTTCACCGTGCAGGCCAACGGCCAGCTTACCGACGCCGCCGCCTACCGGCCGCTTATCGTCGCCTACCGCAACGGCTCGCCCGTAAGGCTCGGCGAACTGGGCCGCGTGCTCGACAGCGTCGAGAACGACAAGGTCGCCGGATGGATGAACGGCGTGCGCGCGGTCGTGCTCGCCATCCAGCGCCAGCCCGGCACCAACACGGTCGAGGTGGTCAACCGGGTGCGCAAGCTTTTGCACACGTTTCGCGCCGAGTTGCCCGCCAGCGTCAAGCTGACCGCGCTTTACGACCGCTCGCAGACCATCCGCGCCTCGGTCCACGACGTCGAATTCACCCTGGTGCTCACCGTGTTCCTGGTGGTGATGGTCATCTTCCTGTTTTTGAGGAATCTCTCGGCCACCGTCATCCCGAGCCTTGCGCTGCCGATGTCGATCATCGGCACGTTCGCGGTGATGTACCTGCTCGACTATTCGCTCGACAACCTGTCGCTGATGGCGATCACGCTCGCGGTCGGATTCGTGGTTGACGACGCGATCGTGATGCTCGAGAACATCGTGCGCCATCTCGAGATGGGCAAGCCGGTTTTGCAGGCGGCGCTCGACGGCTCGCGAGAGATCAGCTTCACGATTCTCTCGATGACTTTTTCGCTGGCCGCGGTGTTCATCCCGGTGCTCTTCATGGGCGGCATCATGGGACGCCTGCTGCACGAGTTCGCGGTCACCATCGCCGCCGCCATCCTGGTCTCCGGCTTCGTCTCGCTGACGCTGACTCCGATGCTGTGCGGACGTTTTCTGCGCCCGCAGCGCAGCCAGCATCACGGGCATCTTTACGAGATGACCGAGCGATGGTTTGAGCTGGCGCTGGATGCCTACCGGCGCAGCCTGGCGTGGGTGATGCGCCATCGGCTGGCCACGATGGTGCTGTCGGGCGTGTTGCTGGTGATGACCGTCTACATGTTCTACGCGATTCCGAAGGGGTTCATCCCGAGCGAAGACAACGACGAAATCGTGATGTTCACGCTGGCGAGCCAGGGCATCTCGTTCGACTCGATGAAGGCGCATCAGCTCGCCCTTGCCCACATGATGGTGAAGAATCCCAACGTCAGGGCCTTCTTCATGAGCGTCGGCACCGGCGGCCCGAGCGGCGGCACCAACAGCGGAATCCTGTTCTGCCATCTGATCCCGCGCTCTGAGCGCAAGCTTAGCGCCGACGAGCTCATCAGCAAGCTCAGACCCGAGGTCAACTCGATCCCGGGCCTGGAAGTGTTCCTGATGAATCCGCCGCCGATCCAGGTAGGCGGCCAGTTCACGCGCAGCATGTACCAACTGACGCTGCAGGGCCCGAATACCGACGAGCTTTACAAGTACGCGCAGATCCTGGAGCGCAAGATGCGCGCGATGCGCGAATTGCGCGGCGTCAACAGCGACCTGCAGATCGCAAACCCGCAGGTCACCGTCGATATCAACCGCGACAAGGCCCACACGCTTGGCGTCTCCGCGCAGACGATCGAAGACGCGCTTTACGACGCATACGGCTCGCGCCAGATCTCGACCATCTACGCCCCCGAAGACGAATACGAAGTGATAATGGAGGTCGAGCCGCGGTTCCAGGACCGGCCCTCGACGCTTTCGATGCTGTACGTGCGTTCGAGCAGCGGCACCCTGGTTCCGCTCGACACGCTGGTCAAGTTCAATCGCACGCTCGGACCGCTGTCGATCAACCATTTCGGCCAGCTTCCCGCCGTCACGATCTCGTTCGACGTGGCTCGCGGAGTCTCGCTGGCGAAAGCCTTCGACCATATCAAGCAGGTCGCCAACGACACCCTGCCCGCCTCGATCACGACCTCGTTTGAGGGCGCGGCCCAGGCGTTTCAAAGCTCGATGCGCGGGCTGGGAATCCTGCTCATCGTGACGATCCTGGTCATCTACCTGGTGCTCGGCGTCCTTTACGAAAGCTTCATCCATCCGATCACGATTCTCTCGGGCCTTCCTTCGGCGGGACTTGGCGCGCTGCTGACGCTTTGGATTTTCGGGTTGCAACTCGACCTGTTCGCTTTCGTCGGCGTCATCATGCTGGTCGGCCTGGTGAAGAAGAACGCGATCATGATGATCGACTTCGCCCTTGACGCGCAGCGCAGCGGTGACAAGAGCGCCGCCGAGGCGATCTTCGAAGGCGCTACGGTCCGCTTCCGGCCGATCATGATGACCACGATGGCGGCGCTGCTCGGCGTATTGCCGATCGCAATCGGGGTGGGCGCCGGCTCCGAGTCGCGTCGTCCGCTCGGGGTTGCGGTCGTGGGCGGGTTGTTCTTCTCGCAGTTCCTGACGCTCTACATCACGCCGGTCTTTTACACCTACATGGAGCAGCTTCAGGATTGGCTCACGGCATGGCGCAAGGCCCACGGCCTGGTCGCACCGTCCGAGCAGGGCGCGGTTGCGGAAAACGGCGCAGAGACCGCCGAGGAAGCGCGGCGCCGGCGCCTGGCGTCGTAGGCGCGCATCCCGCAAGCGCCGCGCATGACGCGGCGCGTTCAGCCGCAGCGCGTCGCTTCTACCACGAATACTGGAGTCCGAGGCCAGCCGGTGCGGTGACTGCGCCGGGCGCGGCCGGCTCGGGCGCGCTGACCGGGAAGATGCGCCATCGATCCGGCTCCGCGAGATGCTCGCGATGGAGATAAATCAGGAGTTCGGTGGTTCCCCACCCGAGCATCGCCGCGCCCACCACGTCGGAGAACCAGTGCGCATCACGTCCCATCCGGCCGAAACCGTCAGCAGCGGCGGCCGAATAGATCGGCAGCGCAATATACCACTTGTTGTCGAAGTACTCGCTCACCCCGGCCGCAAGCGCGAACATCGGCGTAACCTCGCCTGAAACGAACGAACGGCCGCCGTCGAAGAACTGCGTGTGGCTGTGATGGTCCTGGCGGGGGCGAAGCCTGCCGAAGGCCAGCTTGATTACGAATTCATCGAAAAGGGTTGCGAGTCCGGCGCCCTCGCCAGCGGTGATTGCGTAATGGCGCGCGCGCGAGTCGTCGGCGTAAAGCCCGTAGCCGTAGAGCAGTACGGTCGCGGCACTCAGGCTTCCGTAACTTCCGGCCTCCAGGATGTCGGCGGTTCCGCTGTGCATGCTGCGAAACTGGGTTCGCATCGTCTGGTCAAGCGCGAACGCGCCGCCCCATACGGCGCCCACGCCCGCGACCGCGAGGTAGAACTTCGACGATCGGAACACGCTGTTGGGGCTTGTGATGTAAAGCGGCGACGTCGCGATATCGACCGCGTCCATCTGGCCGTTGTCGAGCGCGTACTTGAAGTCGTCGCTGATTTGACCGCCGAGCGTGGCCGTCTCGTTGGTCTGCGCGCGCGCCATCGCCGGAGCGCCAATCGCCGACGCCATCACGAGTATCGGCAAAACCGCGAGAACCCTTCTCAGCACCCGCATCTTAACCCCCGCGCTGCCAGTATTTATCCGGATGGCACGGTCAAGGCCAGAGTCGGACGGCGCTCGAGCGCGTCGGATCCGCGGCCCGGGCGCCCGCAACCCGCGGTCAACTTCTGGCTTCGGAAGTCTCTCGCCCGCTTAACTCGTCCGCGAGCGGTTTAACCACTATGGAAAATTTTTCTGCAGCGCGAGTTCCCCGCTCAGCACCGAACCCACGGGAGCCACGCTGCCGCCGGACAGATAGACCTGTCTGCCGAGCTTGAACAGCGCCATGTTCAACCCGAGCGTGATGCTGCTGCAGGG
>JAJYMR010000287.1 GCA_021786815.1 Deltaproteobacteria bacterium | reverse complement strand
TTCCGATCTTTCCGGCAAGCCCCTTATTGTTATCGAAGCCTTCCGCTGGCAGAAACCGGCATAACCCGTGCGCCGAACCTCGAGGCTCGCGACGTCCGCGGAGCGCGGCCGGGCGCGCTCCGCATCCGGCGTTGTTTCCAGGTCACGGGCCGACATCCACCCGCTGGGCGATAACCTGGCGCGCCTTCAGGCGATTGAGCGCATTGACCATCGCGAGCGCACTCGCCATCACGATATCGCTGTGCGCGCCCTGGCCCGCGACCGTCATCCCGTCATTGCGCACGAGGCAGCTCACCTCGCCGAGAGCGTCGGTGCCGCCGGTTATCGATTTGACCGAATAGCGCTCGAGCGTCGGGTTGATGCCGGCGGCCCTGTAGAGCGCCTTGAAACACGCATCGACCATTCCGTCGCCGTCGGACTCGGCGGTCCGTTCGGCGCCCTTGACCCGAAGCGTGACCTCGGCACGCGGCGTCGCGCGGGTCGAGGAGGTGACCTTCATGTCCACCAGTTCGAAGGCTTCGGGCGTGCGGCGCGCCTCCTCGTTCACGAGCGCCAGGATGTCGTCGTCGTAAACGACCTTTTTCTTGTCGCACAGCGACTTGAACTCGGCGAACGCGCGCTCGACGTCCACGCCGTCCATATGAACGCCCAATTCCTTCAGCCGGTTGACGAAGGCGTGGCGTCCGGAATGCTTTCCGAGCACCAGCTTGTTCGAGGGAATCCCGATATCCTCGGGCTTCATAATCTCGTAGGTGAGCTTGTGCTTGAGCACGCCGTCCTGATGGATTCCGGCCTCGTGCGCAAACGCGTTCTCGCCCACGATCGGCTTGTTCGGCGGCACCGGCCATCCGATTACCTGCGCGAGCAGCCGCGAGGCCGGATAGATCTGGCGCGTATCGACGCGCGACTCGACGCCCATCAGGTCGCGCCGCGTCCGAAGCGCCATCACGACCTCTTCCATCGAGGTGTTGCCCGCGCGCTCGCCGATTCCGTTGATCGTGCATTCGACCTGGCGCGCGCCGTTGCGTATCGCGGCGAGCGAATTGGCGACCGCAAGCCCGAGGTCGTTATGGCAGTGCGCGCTCCAGATGACGCTCTCCGCGCCCGGCACGTGCTCGCGCATGTACGCGAACATTCGGCCCAGTTCCTCGGGAATCGCGTGCCCGGTCGTGTCGGGCAGGTTGATAATCCGCGCACCCGCACGGATCACCTCGGTTACGACCTTGACCATGAAGTCCCAGTCGCTGCGTGAGGCGTCCTCGCAGGAGAACTCGATATAGTCGAGATGCTGTTTGGCGCGCGCCACGGCCCAGGTCGCCGCGTCGAGCACGTCCTCGCGCGTCATGTTGAGCTTGTATTTGAGATGGATGTCGGAGGTCGCGATGAAGATATGGATGCCGGGGTTGCCAGCGCCGTCAACGGCCTTGAGCGCCTGGTCGATATCCTCGGCGCGGGTGCGGGAAAGGCTGAGCACCACGGGCCGGGTGACGGCCTCGGCGACACGGCGCACGGAATCGAAGTCGCCGGGTGAGGAAGCGGCGAAGCCGGCCTCGATAACATCAACGTTGAGCCGCTCGAGCTGGCGCGCGATCGCGAGCTTCTCCTCCACGTTCATCGTGCATCCCGGCGATTGCTCGCCGTCGCGCAACGTGGTGTCGAAGATCCTTACGTGGTCGGTGGCGCCTTGTGATGCGGGGTTTTCGATGGCCATCACCATGCCTCCCTGAAGCTTCTTTTCGCCCCCATACGCGCCGGGCCGTCGAACCGCCCGATAGGAATAAAAAAACGCCCCGAGCGGTTCGTCTGGCCCATCGCTCGGGGCGTTCGTCTCAGATTTTTAAGCCTGTCAGGCCTGCTCCAAGACGCGCCCGGCGTGGGCCCTTCTAAGGGCCAGGCTAAGCAGCAGTCCTAGATGCAGGTTCTTAAACATCTTGCCTATCGAATGTATCCACCCGCGCCATCCCAGTCAAGGAAAGAAGGGAAAGCGGGAGGTTACCAGGATCTGGCAGGTATCAAGGAGCACATCGTCGAAAAGAGTGTTTCGAGTCTAGCGCTTGGAACGGATGCGTGGGGCCGGTAAACAGTTTGGATGCGATTTCGCTATGCGGCCGCGCTTCTACTCGTCGGCTGGTACCTGCTTATTCCTCCTCAGGCGCACGGTGGACCATTCGACCTCGCTGCGCCGCTCAGTCATTGGCTCATCTACGGCCGTTTCGATTCCTTGCACGAATGCGAGCACGCGAAAGCTCTGAACCGGGAGACATTCAAGGCCCCGGACGACCCCTTGAAGGAAGCGTTCGAGCACGCCCAGTGCGTCGCGACCAACGATCCGCGCCTGGCCAGGTAGCGCGCGCTCCGTCGCTCTAGGTGGCCGGGTCTTCGTCCTCGATGAGCGGGGTCGTTTCTCGGCTCGCGGACGAATCCGCAGTGCCGTTCGCCTTGCTCCGAACCGGCCGCAGCACGGGCACTTTAGGCTGCATCTCCTCGCCCTGAAGCATCAGGAGCGGCCCCGAGAGCACGTAGCATGTCGCCAGCACGAAGGCCGTGAACTGCGGCATCGCGAACAGAAACGCGACGCCGATCAGCACCGCGGCGATGATCTCAATCGGCGCGCGCTGGCGGAAGTCGAGCGCCTTGAAGCTCGGATACGGCACCCGCGAGATCATCAGGCCGCCCAGCGCAAGCGTGAGCGGAGCCATCACGGCGCACAGCGCGTGCGGCGAGCTCAACTGGAAGTAGCTGTAGGCGAGCGCAATCCCGGCAAGCATCGCGGCCGCTCCCGGCACCGGAAGTCCCACGAAGCGGCGCTTGTCGGTGGTTTCCACCTGGACGTTGAAACGCGCGAGCCGAAGCGCCCCACATACCACGTAAAGCCCCGCCGCCATGATTCCCAGTGCGCCGAGCGGCTTAAGTGCCCAGCAATATACGAGAACCGCCGGAGCGACGCCGAAGGCGACCACGTCCGAAAGGCTGTCGTACTCGACGCCGAACTCGCTCGAAGTTCTCGAGGCGCGCGCGATCCGGCCGTCAAGGCCGTCGCAGATGAAGGCGATCATCACCATCACGGCCGCCAGATCGAACCGCCCGTTTATCGACGAAACGAGCGAGTAGAAACCGGACAGCAGGCCGAGCGACGTGATCGTCACCGGCACAAGGAACACGCCGCGGCGAAGCGGCGCGACGACTTTGCTTCGATGCTCCTTCAAGCGGCCCGAGATAAGGCGCATCCGCGCCCGTTCAGGGCCATGCAGGCCACGATTTCCGTTCATTCCTGGATTTCTCCGATTACCGTCTCGCCGGCGCGGACGCGGTCTCCGACCCGAACCACGATCCGGTACTGAGGGGGCACGAAATGATCGACCCGGCTTCCGAACATGATGAGGCCGATACGTTCACCAGCCCCTATTTTATCATGCGGCCGAACCCTGCATACGATCCTGCGCGCCAGGTATCCCGCCACCTGCATCATGCCATGGCGCCGGCCTGAAAGGTCGCGAAAAATAAGGAGATTCCGCTCGTTATGCTCGCTTGCATGGTCGCTATAGGCGGCGCGGAATTCGCCCGGCGTATGCTCGACGGCGACCACCTCCCCGCCCACCGAGGCGCGATTCACGTGCACGTTGAGCGGCG
>JAJYMR010000084.1 GCA_021786815.1 Deltaproteobacteria bacterium | reverse complement strand
TGAGAAATTCCGTTTCGCGACTGGAACGCATGTGACACAGCGCACCGGTTTATCCCTTGCGGAAAGATACCGTTTCGCACCCGGCTCAATCAATCGGGGTTCGCCTCGGACCATGAAAGATCGATTAACAGCGCGCGCGCTTTCGCGCACGCGGAGCGTCGGCTAGCGTAGCATTGCGATGAAAGGCGGAAATTCGCGCCGGCCTGTCGCCTTGACCGTCGCTGGAAGCGACCCGGGCGGCGGCGCCGGTATCCAGGCCGACCTCAAAACCTTCGCCGCGCTCGGCGTTTACGGTTATTCGGCGTTGACCGAGGTGATCGCGCAGAACAGTGCCAGGGTCTGGAGCGTGGCGGCGGTTGCGCCCTCGATGGTGCGCGCGCAGCTCGAAGCGGTCGTCGCGGAGCGCAAGCCCGACGCACTGAAGACTGGAGCGCTCGGCGCCGCGGGCGTCGTGAAAGCACTTGCGCGCGCAATTGGCGAGCTTGGACTTCCCGCGCCGGTCGTGGATCCCGTGATGCTCTCGTCGTCGGGAACGCGCCTGCTAGAGCGCCGCGCGGAGAAGGCGCTTCGCGAGGAACTGATTCCGCTCGCACGGCTTGTCACGCCCAATGTTCCGGAGGCCGAGGCGCTTTCGGGAATTCGTATTGCGGGCCTCGGCGAGGCGCGCGAAGCCGCGGCGCGGATTGTCGGACTCGGCGCGCGCGCGGTCGTGATAAAGGGTGGGCATCTTGCGCATGATTCCCGCGCGATCGACCTTTTCCACGACGGACGACGCTTTATCGAGCTAGCTGCGCCACGTCTCAAGATAGGCGACGCGCACGGCACCGGATGCGCCTTTTCGGCAGCGGTTGCGGCCTATCTCGCGCGCGGGATGGAGCTCGAAACGGCGGTTCGCAGCGCCAAGCGCTTCGTCCTTGCAGCCTTAAAGCGAAGCTTTAGATTTGGGAGGGGACGTCCGCTGCTCGATCACTTCGCTTTACCGGCGGGGCAACGCTTGAGCCCGGTTCCCCGAAGAAGATAACCTAAGTCTCGCAGAGAGAATTCATGTACCTGCGCAAGCGCGCACTCGAACGACTCGCAAAAGAGCGGGTGCTCTACGAGCGCCATCAGGGCGGCGACATTCAACTGTGCGTCGTCTATCCGAACGTCTATCGGCTCGGGATGGCGAACCTCGGCTTCCAGGCGATCTTTCATATCTTCGAATCCGATCCGCTGGTCGCGGCCGACCGCGCCTTCCTGCCCGATCCCGACGAGCGCGACGTGATGCGCAGGCGCGGCGAGCGGATGGTCTCGTTCGAGCGCGGCCGACCGCTTTCCGAGTTTGATGTTCTCGCCTTCTCGATCTCGTTCGAGACCGATTACCTGAATGTGGTCTCGATCCTGCGGATGGCGGGAATTCCGCTGAGCCGCTCGGAGCGCGCGGGCGGCGGCTATCCGCTGATAATCGCGGGCGGTTCGGCCGTTTTCCTCAACCCCGAACCGATAGCGGACTTCATCGACCTGTTTCTTATCGGCGAAGGCGAGGAGATGGTGCCCGAGTTCCTCGCGCGCTTCCATGAGAGGCGCGCCGCCGAACCACAGGAGCGCCTGCGCGGGCTCGCCCAAATCGAGGGCGCCTATCTTCCCGATTATTTCACTCCGGTTTACGACCGGACCGGAAAAATCCAGTCGGTCGAATACTCGGGTCCGGGCAAACCGACCGTCAGCCGGCGCCTGATCCGCGATCTCAACCGGTTCCGCACCACGTCGTTGATTCTGACCGAGGAATCCGTCTTCGGCGACATGTACCTGGTCGAGGCGAGCCGCGGATGCCAATGGGGATGCCGGTTCTGCGCTGCAGGATTCATGTACCGGCCGATTCGCTATCGCGCGGCGGAAAACCTCATCCCCGAGGCGCTTCGTGGGCTTGAAGAGCGCAAGGTGATCGGGCTGGTCGGAGCCGAGATGGCAAGCGTGCCGGGCGTCGCCGAGATTGCCGAGGCGGTCGCCGAGCACGGCGGGCGACTTTCGCCGTCCTCGCTCAAGGCCGACTGTATCACGCCGCGACTGGCCGCCGCGCTGGGCCGAAACGGAAATCGCAGCGTGACGATCGCGCCCGAGGCGGGCAGCGAGCGGATGCGCAAGGTAATCAACAAGAACCTGAGCGAAGACGAGATCCTGAAGACGGCCGATCTGATGGTCGGCGAGGGCGTCGATAATCTTAAGTTTTACTTCATGATCGGACTGCCCGAGGAACGCGACGAGGACGTGCTCGAGATCGCGCGGCTGACCGGCAAAATTCTGGAGCGCGCTCGCTCGCGCAAAAGACCCGTCGGACGCGTGACGATATCGCTCAATCCGTTCGTGCCCAAGCCGTGGACGCCGTTTCAATGGGATCCGATGCAGGACGCGCGCAGTATCAAGGAAAAAGTCGCGATGCTCCGCTCGGCCGTCGCCCGCCTGGGCGCGGTCGAGCTCGACGCTGAATCCCCGCGCGAGGCGTACTTCCAGACCATGGTGTCGCGTGGCGATCGGCGCGTCGGCCGGATCCTCGAGATGCTGGACGCGGCGGGATGCGACGGGCCGGGCGACATCTGGCGCGAACTAGCCCGGCTTCGCCGCGAACCGGTTGAGGGAATCCCGGACCCGAATTTCTTCGTCACCCGCGGCTACGGGCATGACGAAGTCCTGCCGTGGGATTTCATCGATCATCATATACACAAGTGGTTTCTCCTCTCGGAGCGCAAGAAGGCCCATTACGAACATCAGAGCAAACCGTGCGACGTGACCCGGTGCAGGGTGTGCGGGGCGTGCTGACGGACGAAGGGAAGGGATGAGGATTATGATTGAAGACCGGTGTTCACGACGTTCTGCGATATTTTTCGCGTTCGCATTAACGCTCGCGTTGCCATTGGCGTATCCAAAGCCCGCGCGCGCTTTCAGTGAGTCTCCGGTCGGCACCGGCTCTCCCGTCGAGGCTCCGCCGCTGCCGCCGGGCGCGATGAGCGTCGTGCCGGGCGAAGGGGCCTCGCCCGCTCCAACGCCGCATCCGGCCGTGCGGCCGCGGATCAAAAGGCGCACGAGCAGCGCAAGCGAGAGGACGGCGTCGCACGAGGAATTCGAGGTCGAAGCGGCCAAGGCCCGGCTCCGAATCAAGGAAGACGCATGGATCTTCACCCGGCCGTCGAATCGCAGCGCGCATATCAAAAAGGCCGAGATCGGCAAGTTCGTGGTAGTCACCGGCTCGACCCGCTATTACCTGCAGGTGCGGTTGAAAGATGGAAAGACCGGCTACATCCCGCAGTCGGCCGTTGACCTGGTAGTGGCCACCAACAAGTACTTCAAGCTCACCCGCAATGCTCCGGTTCTCGAAAAACCGAACCGATGGGGAAAAAAAGTCGCCGAAGTGCATACCCCTTACTACGTCCACGTGATCGGGTTCGCGCTCAACTACGTCCAGATCAAGATGAAGAGCGGGCTCGTTGGCTTTGTCACCATGGACGCGCTGAAATAACGTCCCGCGCTGAAGCATCGCCCCGCCATGGCTCGCGAGATCCGGCAGGATTGACGAGGCGACGCAGTTCAGGTTGCTGATCACGCCGTTCAGCTGGCGCGAGGCGCGGATGCGCAAGGCGAGCGTCGCCAGCCCCGCCATCG
>JAJYMR010000040.1 GCA_021786815.1 Deltaproteobacteria bacterium | reverse complement strand
CCGCAAGGAGCGTTCATGCGCTCTGAACGTGGCGTCAAGCCACGGGAGGCACAATCCTTGCGCGCCGATTTTCGGCCTTCGGCGCGTCTATCCCTTGGGCAGGCCAAGCACGCGTTCGCCGATGATGTTGTGCTGAATCTGATTGGTGCCGCCGTAGATCGTCGGGGCCCGCGACGCGAGCATCCGGAAGGACCACTTGCCGCGATCGATCGCAAACGGCGCGTCGGCCTCTATCTGTCCGTAAGCTCCGAGCAGCTCCATCGCGAACATCGCGACCTTGAGATTGAGCTCCGTGCCCACGAGCTTCATCATCGAGCCTTCGGGTCCGGGCGGGAGTCCTTTCAACTGGCGCGTCAACTGGCGATAGCCGGTGTACTTGAGCGCCTCGGCCTCGCTTGCGAACTCGGCGATTTTCTGTCGCACCGAGGAATCGTCCCACGCGCGCCGGCCGTTGCGTTCGACGCGCTTGGCAAGGTCGGCCAACTCGCGCACTTCGCGGGCGATTCCGCTGTCGCCGATACTCGAACGCTCGAACATCAGCGTGGTGATTGCGACCTGCCATCCCATGTTCTTCTCGCCGACCAGGTGCTCCTTGGGCACCTTGACGTCCTCGAAAAAGACCTCGTTGAAGCCGCTTGCTCCCGTCATCTGCACGAGCGGGCGCACCGTGATGCCGGGGCTGCGCATGTCAACCAGCAGGTAGCTGATACCCTTGTGCTTGGGCGCATCCGGGTCGGTGCGCACGAGCAGGAAAATCCAATCGGCGTGCTGTGCGAGCGAGGTCCATACCTTCTGGCCGTTGACGATGAAGTAATCGCCCTGCTCGACGGCGCGGGTCTGCAGCGAGGCGAGGTCGGAGCCCGCGTTGGGCTCGGAGTAGCCCTGGCACCAGACCTCATCGCCACGAAGAATCTTCGGCAGATGCTCCTGTTTCTGCTTCTCGGTGCCCCAATGGATCAATGTCGGTCCGAGCAGGCTGATGCCCATCCCGGTGAACGGCACTGCCGTGCCCGCGCGCTCCAGTTCCTCGTGATAGATGATAGTCTGCAGGACGCTCGCGCCGCGCCCGCCGTATTGTTTGGGCCAGCTTATACCCATCCAGCCGCCTTCATTGAGCTTGCGATGCCATTGGACGCGCGCGTCCCAGTCGCCTTCGCGCTCCGCAGAGAGTGCGTCGCCTCTGACTCCGAACTGGGCATTATCTTTAAGCCACGCGCGAAATTCCCGCCGGAACGCTTCGTCTTCGGGTCCGTAGTTGAAATCCATTTTGTGCTTCCTGGTTCCTCTCGAGCCGGAGATGTTCGCGCTTAGCCCTTGGGCAGGCCGAGCACGCGCTCTCCGATAATATTGTGCTGAATCTGGTTGGTGCCAGCCGCGATCGTGCCGCCGCGCGCCGCAAGCATCCGGAACAACCACTTGCCGTGGTCGAGCGCGAACGGCGCGTTATGTTCCAACTGGCTGTACGGCCCGAGCAGCTCCATCGCGAACATCGCAACCCTGAGGTTAAGCTCCGTGCTGACGAGCTTCATCATGGAGCCTTCGGGTCCCGGCGGAAGGCCCTTGAGCCGGCGCGTAAGCTGGCGATAGCCGGTGAACTTGAGCGCCTCGGCCTCGCAATAGAATTCCACGATCTTCTGCCGCACGCTCGCGTCGTCCCACGCGGTCTTGCCGTCGCGTGGCAACTGCTTGGCGAGCCTGACCAGTTCGCGCATCTGTCCGGTGCCGGGACCTCCGGCGCCGCGGCGCTCGAACATCAGCGTGGTGATCGCGACCTGCCATCCCTGGTTCTTCTCGCCGACCAGGTTTTTCTTCGGCACTCGAACGTCGTCGAAGAAGACCTCGTTGAAGCCGCTCGCTCCTGTCATCTGCACGAGCGGGCGCACCGTGACGCCGGGGCTGTGCATGTCGACGAGCAGGTAGCTGATTCCCTTGTGCTTGGGCGCGTCGGGGTCGGTGCGGACCAGCAGGAAGATCCAGTCGGCGCGGTGCGCGGTTGAAGTCCAGATCTTCTGGCCGTTGACGACGAAGTCGTCGCCGTCCTCGACCGCGCGGGTCTGCAGCGAGGCGAGGTCGGAGCCGGAATTGGGTTCGGAATAGCCCTGGCACCAGATCTCCTCGCCAGAGAGGATTTTCGGGATGAAGCGTTTTTTCTGCTCCTCGTTCCCCCAGTGCATCAGGGTCGGCCCGATAAGGCCGAGACCCGAGCCCAGGTAGGGCAGGGGAGCGCGGGCCCGCGCGAGCTCCTGATGATAGACGATGGTCTGCAGGATGCTTGCGCCGCGTCCGCCGTACTCCCTGGGCCAGTCAATTCCGAGCCATCCGCCGGCGTGGAGCTTTTTGTACCATTGCACGCGCCGGTTCCAGCCCTCGTCGTCTCCTTCGGCCAGCGCGTCAGCGTCGGGAAGGCCTTCGCGGGGAGCGTTCTCCTTGAGCCACGCCCGGAATTCCCTGCGAAACGCTTCGTCCTCTGGAGTGAAGTTGAAATCCATCGTCGCCTTCCCCCGGCACGGCGAAATCCCATCCATACCGGCCCGCTCGAACCCGGTTTTCCGCGTGCGTGCCGGCCGGGCCTAAAATTCGCACAGACCGGGCGCGAATTCAAAGCCGCACGACGCATCCCGGTGCGCGCGGAGCGCCGATTGACTTTGCGCGAGCCTTTTCGGAAAGTCGAAGACGCAATCCCTGGCATGGACATCAAGCTCGAGCTTCCCGCCGACCTGTTCGACGCCGACTTCACCGAAGAGGCGTTTCGCCGGCGCGTTCAGGAACTCGCCGTCCTCGAACTCGTGCGGGCGCGCCGCCTCCACGAGCATGAGGCGCAGGCGATGCTCGGAATCGGTCGATGGGAGCTGGTCGAGCGGATGAAGGCGGCGGGAATCACGCCGACCGAGGATGTCTTCGACGAGATAAAAGGCGAACTGGAAAAAGCAATCAGGGCGAAACGGCCGCGCTGAACGCGTCGCCGGGCGCCCGGTTTCGAGGTCAATGACGATGCGACTGCTACATACGATGCTAAGGGTCAATGATCTTGACGAGTCGCTCAGCTTCTATTGCGACAAGCTCGGGATGAAGCTGCTGCGCAAAAAAGAGTTCCCCTCGGGAGAGTTCACGCTCGCTTTCGTCGGTTACGGCTCGGAGGCCGAGCATACGGTCGTCGAGCTTACCTACAACTGGGGCGTCCACAAGTACGAGCTGGGCAACGCCTTCGGCCATCTGGCGATCGGCGTCGAGGACATCTACAAGACCTGCGACGAACTCAAGCGCAAGGGCGTCAAGGTGACGCGCGAGCCCGGCCCGATGAAGCATGGCGGCTCGGTGATCGCGTTTATCGAGGACCCCAACGGCTACAAGATAGAACTCATCGAGACTCGCGCGTAACAAGGGCTGCCGGGCACGAACTGGAGCGGAACGGGTCAAGCAAAGGAAGGGCAGGGGATGAAGGCGGTTGCGTTCCAGGGCAAGGACCACGTGCAGGTCGTTGCGGTCCCCGAGCCAGGCCCGGGACCCGGCCATGCGGTGCTCAAGGTGCACAGCTGCGGCACCTGCGGCTCGTGCTCGGTTACACGCGCGACGAATTCAAGGAGACGATTGACGCACTCGCATCGGGGCTTATCGACGCCGGCCCGATGATAACCGACGTGGTCGGAATCGACGCTGTGTCC
>JAJYMR010000245.1 GCA_021786815.1 Deltaproteobacteria bacterium | reverse complement strand
GCACTTTCTCCCGGTTCATGACGTCATCGAGGTCGAGCACGGCGAGCCCAGCGTCGAAGACGGGGTGTTTACGGCGACGACCAAACTGCGTGTCGGTCCCTCGATGTGGCAGGGGACAGCAGACGGAGCGCATCATGACGACGGCAGCACGTTCGTCGAGGTGCCGCTCGTTGCGCGCGCGTACAGCCCGAATCTCACTATCACGCAGGTTGCGGTCGGCGGCGGCGACAAGCCTCACTTCGTGATCGCGTCGGCGGTGCCGATGCTTGTCAACGCCGGTTGAATATTGACCCACTTTGAAACGTGGAGTGAACCCCAAAAACTGGACAGTTGAGCGCGGATGGATTGGACCGGGGAGCCGGGCTTATCGGAGGATAGGCCATGGCGAGACACCGGAGCTTCAGCTTCGAGTTCAAACGACAGGTGGTGCTCGACTTTCTGGAGGGGCGCGCGGAACTGCGCGGACTCGCGCGCGAGCACAATCTTTCACGGCATCTGATTCGGCTGTGGATCCAGAAGTACGAGGCGGGTCAACTCAACGATGAAGTGGCGGACGCCACCCGCATCGCGGAGTATGAGACCAAGATCGCCGAGCTGGAGCGCAAGGTCGGCCAGCTGACGATGGAGGTCGATCTCCTTAAAAAAAGCGCGCGCTGGGCACGCCAGCCGAGCGGCGAGAGTTCCTCAATCGTGAGTGGGCCCCGGCCATCTCCATCGCGAGAGGATGCCGAGTCATGAAGCTGGCGCGCTCGACCTATTATTATCGCAGCCGCCGCTCCGCGGCGGAGAGAATAGTCCTGCATCAGCGGATCGCTGAGCTCAGCGTGGAGTTTCCGCGCTACGGCTATCGGCGCATGACTCACCAGCTGCGGGCCGAGGGCATGCACATCAATCACAAGGCGGTGGCGCGTATCATGCGCGAAGGCGGGCTTCAGGTGCGGCCTTTACGGCGATTCGTGCGCACTACCCAGAGTGATCATGAAAGCCCGATCTTTCCGAACCTGGCGGAGAGCTTCATCCCGGCCGGACCCAACCAAATGTGGGTATCCGATCTGACTTACGTCGCGATCGCAGCCGGCTTCGTCTATGTCGCTGTGATCCTCGACGCCTGGTCGCGCCGGGTGGTGGGCTACGCGATATCGCGGCGCATCGATACGCGGTTGGCGCTGGCGGCGTTGCGGGCCGCGATTGAAGCACGCCAGCCTCCGCCCGGCTGCATCCATCACTCAGACCGCGGCGGGCAATACGCGTCGGAAGCCTACCGTCAGGCGCTGAAGGACCATGGTCTCCGAGGCTCGATGAGCCGCCGAGGTAATCCCTACGACAACGCAAAAGCGGAAAGCTTCATGAAAACGCTCAAGTGTGAGGAAGTCTACTTGAGCGACTATCGCACCTTCGCCGACGTGATCGAGCGACTCCCCCGTTTCATCGACGAGGTGTACAACACGCGCAGGCTGCATTCGGCGCTGGGATACGTGGCACCTGTACAATTCGAACACCAATGGAGCTCGGCCGCCGCGTGCACCGCTGGGCCAGCATCAGGAATGCTGGCCGGCCCGCCGCACTGCGCGCCGACCGAGAATCCGGAATCTATATCGCTTTCCGCTCCACCCTCAGCGACGGTGAAGGGTGGAGCCGGAAAGCTCTTTACCAAGTCAGAGAATCAGAAATAGAAATGCCCTGCGACCTGGTCCAATCGAGCCGCTTCTACCTGTCCAGCCTCAGGGGTTCACTTCAGACCCTGGGTCAGTTTTGCACCGGCACTAACACCGATGCTCGACGGAACCTCGACCGTGCGGCTCTCGATCGCGTTGCCGCTTCTGCCCGACGGCTCCGAGCCGCCGAAGGAGATGGCCGACATGCTCCTGCAATTCGAGAGTATGGGACTCGAGCAGGACCGGCCGGTTTGGGAGAACCTCGACTTGACGGTCGCGCCCCGGTACACGGCCGAGGATGCGAACGTGCTCGCGTACCGCAAGTTCTGCGAGCGCTTTTTGCTCAGCCGCCGTAGCTGAGCGAGCGTTCCGACGCACCGCCCGCGGCGCCGACGGCCGTCACGCCAGGAGCGCGCCGCCGCACGCCGCATCGCGCCAGCACCTTGCGCAATTCGAGCAGCACCGGCGAAATCTCGCGATTACAATCGGCGCCTTGCGCTTCCCATGCGCGCTGCTCGGCCTCGACCGCCATCTTGTCCTGGGCGAATACCGATTGCGCGAAATACCTGATCACGGGCCACGCTATCGCGAGCAGGCCCGGGAACTTCGGACGGCGGATCATCAGCAATCCGAAGCTCCGATTGCGCCGCTGCTCCATGTCGAGCGGCACATACGCGGTCCAGCGTCGAGCGCGACTACGAATTGATGACGATTTCAACTGCGGCTTGCGGATTGCAAGCCGCAGCCCGCGCGGGCGTGCAGCCCGGCGCGAGGGCGCGACGCGGCGCCGCGCGCTTCGCGCGCGGGCCGGCCGGGCTACTTCTTGCGCGCGAGCGTCAGCCCGTCGGCGACCGGGAGCAGCACGGCGTCAACCCGCTCGTCGCGGGCGATGAAGTCGTTGAGTTCGCGAATCGCGCGCGTGCTCGACGTTTGGTCGTTTTCATCGACGACCTGCCCGTTCCAGAGCACGTTGTCGATCAGGATGAGGCCGTCGCGCCGAAGCCGCTTCAGGATTTCCTCGTAGTAGAGCCGATAATTTTCCTTGTCGGCGTCGATAAACGCGAAGTCGAAGGTCTCAGCGGCGGGCATCGCGCCGAGCGTTTCGGCCGCAGGACCGAGCTTGAGCGTTATCTTGCCGGCAAGGCCGGCGCGTTCCCAGTAGCGACGCGCGATCGAGGTCCACTCGTCGCTCATGTCCAGGCAAAGCATCCGGCCCTCGGGCGGCAGTGCGCGCGCGACGCATATCGAGCTGTAGCCGGTGAAGGTGCCGACCTCGATTGCGGAGCGGGCGCCGATCACGCGGGCGAGCAGTCCCATGAAAGTGCCTTGCTCAGGCGCTATCTGCATCGTCGAGAGCGCTCCGAGTTTCGAAGTTTCCTCGGCGAGTTCCCGGAGCAGTGGATCGGCGTTGTGCCCATGGGCGACCACGTAATCGTAAAGTCGGGTGTTGAGAGTGAGGAACTTGTTCGCGGAGGCCATCGCATTACGTCCCGGAGGTGAAGTCGCGAACGCATGCGCCCGCGCCATGCATCGTTTACCAACTGCCGGCGTGGGTTTCCAGCCGCGCAAGCTACCTGGTGCCGAGGTAAGTGAAGTCGCCGCGCTCGTTGACGCTTAGAGTGCCGGTGAAGATGCGATGCGTGGCGTTGGGATTGAAAGCGACCCGGTACAGAATTCCCGGTGCTCCGATCTCGAAGAACGCGTCGTCGCGGTTGAGCACGTACAACCGCTCATTGCCGTCGGAATCGGTCGCCCCGACGAACATCGCGCCCGAGGCCGTCAGCACCGGATCTCCGAGCGACTCGATTATCGCGCCGAGCGGAGTGATTTGCCCGCGCTTGAGCCTGAGATTCATCCGTCCGCGTTCGAGGCGGAAAATCACGGGGATTCTCGCGCACGCCGCAAGCACCGCCGTGGTCCCGTCGGCCATCAGTCCGGGCCGTCCCGGCGAGAGGTAGGAAACCGGGCCGAGCGGACTGTCGGTGCCGGTCGGCAGCACGCGTCTCATGCCGCTTCCGTCGTACAAGAAGAGCGCCGCGCCGCTCGGAGTCTTTGCCGTGAATGCGACCAGCGTACCCTCGGGCGAGGGCAGGGCGGCGGGAAGGCCGAACGGAACTTCATAGCGGGTGCGATTGGGTCCGTAACGCCCCTCGACCGCCAGTTCGCTTACGCCTCCCTCGGCCGAAGCCATCATCAGCGCCTGCAGATGACGCTTGCGGGCGCTGGGATGCGGCGATTTGAGCCATCCGGTAAAGACAACCACGCCGCTTTCACCCATCTGCAGGCTTCCGAAACTCACCACCGCGATCCGATCGCCCTCGTTGGTCGTGCCGCCCGATTTCGCAAGGCATCGAAGCGTTCCGTTCGAGTAGAGGAACAGCGCGTCTTCGCCGCTGGAGCCTACCAAGGAAACGAATGCGATGTTGCCGTCGGGGTCGGCCACGGGATAGGGATCGTTGGCGAAGTTCGGACGGCATCCTGAGGGCTCGGACTTGAAATGCATCGCCGCGACGAGCCTGGAAGCAGGCGGCGCGTCGAGGTTGGCGATAAGAACGGTCCAATGAGCCTGCAGTGCGGGCGCAGTCTTTCCTTTGGCGGGCGCGGGTTCGGGTTTGACGATATCGGCGCTGAACAGCACCCTGCCGTCGGCCATCATCGCGGGCACGCCCAACTCGTTTATTATGCCGCCGGGAGCGGGCGCGCCGACCTCCGTAACCTCGACGGAATTTCCCTTCCTGTCGCTGGCGTACAGCGCCTCGGTGGACCCGCCCGTCAGTCCCGCGCCCAAGCCCCTGAGCGTCAGCGAAACCGCATGCGCGTTCAGGGCGCCGAACAAGAGCGACGCGACGGCAAGAATCGTAACCCGCGTCTTCATTGGGGTTTCGTCGCGCGGGCCATTAGTAAAAGCGCCATAGACGGCTGCATCTTCTTATAGTCGAGCTCGGGGTAAATTTCCAATGGCTTGACTGACCTTGCACGCGCGGACGGCCTAGAGTCCGATTCGCTCCATTTCACGCTTCATCCGCTCGACATGCGAGGCGCCCCAGTAAATCCGCCCGCATTCCAAGCACTCGGCGAAACGCTCGTTGCTCGCGTAAACAAAGGCCGGCACCCGGCGCACGACGGCCTCGCGCCCGACTTCGACGAGCATGCAGTTGCATCGCGAGCATCGCGACAACCCGGCCTTTGAGCGGTCGAACGGATAGCGCCGCATGACCTCGCGAAGCTGGCCGCGAAAGTCGTTGCTTTCGAGATAGAGCACGTCCGGCGCGGTGCGCAAGCGCTTATCGCGCGTGAGCATCACGCGGCCCTCGGCCCGCGCCCGCGCGAGCATCGCGGCGCCGCCAAGCGCGGGGTCGTAAAGCGTGTCCGCCCCGAGCAATCTCAGCCATCGCGCAAGCCGAGCGAGCATCCGGTCCGCCGCGAACCGTGGAGTTTCTCCGGGGCCCACCTGCTGTAGTATAGCAGCGGTCGCACGCAGCTTCGGAGCATCGAAAGCCGCGACCGTGTCGCCAGGGGGCGTAACCATGAAGGAACAAAGCGCCACGATCCCGTCCGGTGAACTGCGACTCGAAGCGCTTGTCGCCGTTCCAGAGGCCGCCACGCCGATGCGCGGCGCCGTCATCTGTCATCCCCATCCGCAATACGGCGGCTCGATGTACAACAACGTGGTCGAGGCCGCGCTCGAGGCGATGTGGCGGCTCGGGATGGCCACGGTGCGCTTCAACTTTCGCGGCGTGGGCGCGAGCAGCGGCGAATACGGCGGCGGCGCGGGCGAAGCCGAGGACGCAAAGGCGGCAGCGCGGTTCCTGCTGGCGCGCGAGGGCGTCGCAAAGCGGGGCGCGGTGATGGCGGGGTATTCGTTCGGGGCGGCGGTTGCGATGCGCGCCGGTGCGGAACTCGACGAGGTCGATACGATAGCGGCGATCGCCCTGCCGGTCGGGATGGCGGATTTTTCGGACTTCGGGCAAAGCCGCAAGCGAATAATCCTCGTGTCAGGCGATCGCGACGACTATTGTCCCGCGGACGCAATCGCGCGCCTTGCGCGCGAGATTGGACCCTCCGCGAGCTTGAAATTGATCGCGGGCGCCGACCACTTCTTCGGCGGCTTCGAGGGCGAACTTTGCGACGCGCTCGTCGAGCTTATCGGGACGCGCTGAGTCCCGGCGGCGCCGACGGCGCAAGCGGCAGCCGCGTCGCCTGCCAGATCGCGTAGAACGGATCGTAGGGATTGCGCCTGGCGAGGCTGATTATCTGCGCGATGGTGGCGCGAGTGTCGTCGTGGTTGAGTTTCTCCAGCGCGGCGAAATTGTCCTGGTCGTGGAAATAGAGCATGTAGTTCAGCATCACCGCATTGTTAAGCCGGTGCTTGTCGAGGTTGAAGCGTTCGAGGCCTGAAAGCGTGGGCTTGATTCGGGCGTAGTCGGCCTGGATTTCCTTGAAGACCTTTTTCCGCCGCCTGAGGATTTCCTCTTCGGGAAGGCCGCTGCCATACAACCGGAGCAGCTTAGCCTGGGCCTGGAGCAGAAAGCGCGCGAACTCAAGATTGCTCTCGTAGACGTCCCGCGCGACGCGCGCGTCCTCGGAAGACGCGCCTTCGGTCCGGGTGAAGAAGTCCACCGCTCCCCGGTTTCCGACGAAATTGGCGGCCGATTCGTCGAACATCACGTCGCTTTCGAGAAAATAGGTCCGATGGAACAGCTCGTGGATGATGACGCCGGCGAGTACGACCTTGTTGAGCTTGAGCAGGTTTGAGAGCAACGGGTCGGCGAAGAAGCCGAGGCTCGAGAATGCGACCGCCGGACGCACCAGCGTGTCGTAGCCCTGCGCCTCCATGCTCCGCGCCTCGGCGAGCGCCTCGTTCTTGTCGAAGTAGCCGCGATACGGGACGTAGCCGACGATCGGAAACCACCAGACATGCGGTTTGAGCGAGTCGCGCCGCGCCGCCATCACGACGTACACCACCGCGCCGCGGTCAACCGGGCTTATCGTGCTGTACGCGTCGCCGACGTCGAGTCCGAGCTTGTCCTGCGCGAATTCGCGGACATGGAGGACGGTCTGAAGCTTCTCGCGGGTTTTTGCCGAAACGTCCGGTTTGTCGAGCGCCTGGGTTATCGGTTCGCGGTTCCATAGGATGCGTCCTTCTTCGTAGGCGGCGCGCGCGACATACGCCATACTGCTGCATCCCGGCAGGATGACGGCCGCGAGCGCGAGCGCGGCGACGCGCAGCGCGAAACTCCAAGCAAGGGTGGACTTGCGGAACTTGGCCGAGGCCGGAGCGGAAATCTGGTTTCGACGGCTCATCCGGAAAGAGTCTCAGGCATGCGTGCGAGGGCAATCGCTCAGTCGGCGGCCTCGCGCGCGATGTCGGGCGCAGCGGCGTACTGAAGTTCGAACAGCCTGAAATAAAGACCGCGCATCCGGAGCAGCTCTTCGTGCGTGCCGCTCTCGCGCAGCGAGCCGTTGCTCAGGACCATTATCCGATCGGCCCTCTCGATGGTCGAAAGGCGATGGGCGACGACCAGCGCCGTGCGGCCTTCGAGCAGTTCTTCCAGCGCAAGCTGGATGAGCCGCTCGGTTTCGCTGTCCACGCTGGAAGTCGCCTCGTCCATCGCAAGGATGCGCGGATTGTAGGCAAGCGCGCGCGCGAAGGACAGAAGCTGGCGTTGACCGGCGGAAAAATTCGCGCCGCGCTCGCTAATCTCTTCGCCGAGCCCGCGCGGAAGGCGTTTGACGAAGGGCAGCGCCTGCGCCCGGGCGAGCGCCGCGGTTATTTCGGCTTCGGTAAGCTCGGTCCGTCCGAGCTTCAGGTTCTCCATCACGTCCCCGGAAAAAAGAAAAACGTCCTGCTGCACCAGTCCGATTGTGCTTCGCAACTCGGCGAGGTCCCATTGCCGCACGTCAACCCCATCCACCAGTATTCGCCCGTCGCCGACGTCGTAGAAGCGGTTCAGGAGCTTGATGATGGTCGTCTTGCCCGAGCCGGTCGGTCCGACGAGCGCGACCTTCTGGCCCGGCTCGATGCGGAAGCTCAGGTCCTTCAGCACCGGTTCGCCCGGCCGGTACGCGAACGTCACATGCTCAAAGACAATCGAGCCGCGTGGCGATTCGATTCGAAGCGGCGCGCGCGGGCTTTCTATCGTGACGGGTTCTTCCATCAGGGACTGGATACGGTCGGCCGCGGCGAGCGCCGACTGGAGCACCGTGTACTTGGTGGAGATATCGCGCAGCGGCATGAAAAACATCCGGGCGTATTCGATGAATGCGACCAGCGTGCCGAGTCCGATGAGCCGGCGCATCACCTGTCCGCCGCCGAACCACAGGATTATCGCGACCGTGGCCCAGCTTAGCGCCTCGACTGCGGAAAACAGGCCGGCCTCGTAGATGTTCGCCTTGACCTGCGCGTCGCGGCTCTGGCGGTTCAGCACGTCGAACTCGCCCCGGCTTACGTCCTCGCGCGTGAACAACTGGATCACCGCCATCCCGCCGATCGCTTCCGAAAGATACGCGTTGACCGCGGCCAGCCGGTCGCGGATTTCGCGATACACGACCCGCGCGCGCACCCTGAAGTAATTGATGATGACGAGCAGCGGCGGGATCGCGCACAGCGCCCACAGCGCAAGCCGCCAGTTGAGCGCGAGCATGATCGCGACGATGCCGGCCAGGGTGAGCATATCGATGAAGATGGTCAGCGAGCCGGCACCGAACATCTCGCTGATCGCGTCGATGTCGGTCGTCATCCTGCTCACCAGCCGACCGACCGGCGTCTTGTCGAAAAATTCCATCGGCAGGAGCTCGACGCGCTGGAAAAGCGCAAGCCTCAGGTCCGAGAGACTGTACTGCGCGACCATCATCGTGAGATAGAACTGCCCGTAAAAGGTTACGAACTCTCCGGTCAGCAGCACCGCATAGATGAGCCCCATCGCGAGCAGCCCGTGTCCTCCCACGGCGGCAAACACCGGCACGAGCCATCGCGGCGGCGCGCTTCTGCGCGCGGCGAGGAAGATGTCGATCGTGAGCTTCACGACGTAGGGCTGCGCGAGCGCGAACGCCGAGTTGAGTGGCATCAGGAGCAATGAGAACAGGAACAGCCGGCGATACGGGCGCACGAACGTCCAAATCCATCGGATGAGCCGGACGTCGTAAACCTGGCCAAGGTCCTTCTGTTCAGCGTCTTCGCGCATCGCTCAGTAGCGTTCCAATTCCTCTTCCAGAAGCTGGCGCTGGAAAAGCTCGGAGTAGATGCCCCGGCGCGCCATCAACTCCCCATGCGTGCCGCGCTCGGCTATCTCGCCGTCCTCGAGCACGATGATCTGGTCCGCGTCGCGCACGGTCGAGGCGCGATGGGCAACCACTATCGTCGTTCTTCCGCGCACGCTTTCCGACAGGCTTCCGAGCACGGCGCGTTCGGTTTCCGTATCGACGCTCGAAAGCGCGTCGTCCAGCACCACGACCGCCGGATCGTAGGTGAGCAGGCGCGCGATTGTGACGCGCTGCTTCTGTCCGCCCGAGAGCGCCATCCCGCGCTCGCCCACCATCGTCTCGAATCCTCCGGGCAGGCTCGCGAGGTCGGTTTCCAGCCCGGCGATTCGCGCGGCGGCCGCGATCTGTTCCATCGTGGCGTCCGGGCGGCCGAAGGCGATATTGCGCGCGAGCGTTTCGGAAAACAGCGTCGGCTCCTGCGGCACCACGCCAATCGTCCGCCGAAGCGCGCGAAGCGGCAGTTCGCGGATATCGCGGCCGTCGAGCGTCACGCTTCCCTCGGTCGGATCGATAAGCCGGGCGAGCATCTTTATCATCGTCGATTTGCCCGAGCCGGTGCGCCCGACGATGGCGAGCTTCTCGCCCGGTTCCACCCTGACGCTGACGTTTCTGAGCGCGTAAGGAAGCCCGCCGTCGCTCGGACGGCCGTTGCGCGCGAAGTAGCTGAACGAGACGCGGTTCCATTCGAGCGCGCCCGCCACTTCGAGCCGCTCTTCGGGTCCTTCGACGGCAAGTGTCGGTCGCGCCTCGAAGATTTCGTCGAGCCGCTTCATCGCGGCCTTGCCGCGCTGGTAAATCGAGAGCATCCATCCGAGCGAAGTGGTCGGCCACGCGAGTTGTCCGAGATAGCTCATGAAAGCGACCAGGTCGCCGATCGACATCCGATGCGCCATCACGAGCGAACCGCCGTAGATGAGGACGATCATCACGGAACTCGCGATCGCCCCGCGAATCATCGGGTTGATCGCTCCGCGAAGCCGCGCGAGCGCAAGCCCGTTGTCGTTGTACTCGTCGTTGAGCGCGCGAAAGCGCCGGCCCTCGTGGTCTTCGAGCGCGTAGGCCTTAACGACGTGGATTCCGGCAAGGCTCTCCTGCACCTTTGCGCCGATCGCGCCGAGTCCTTCCTGCACCTTGAGGCTTCGTTCCATCAGCGCGCGCGTGAGCTTGCGCATCGCGTAAAGCAGTACCGCGTAAGGCGCGATCGAGGCGATTGTGAGGCGCGCGTTGAGCGAGGCCATGAAGGCGAGCGCGTAAATGTAGTAGACGGGGGTGTTGGTAAACGTGAGCACGCCCATCCCGACCAGCATCCGGACGGCGTTCAGGTCGTTCACCATCCGCGACATCAGGTCTCCCGTCTTAAGGCGCTGATAGAAGTCGGGTCCGAGCTTCACCAGGCGAGCGAACAGGTCGTTTCGGATGTCGTACTCGATGTCGCGTCCGGCGTTGAAGATGACGAAGCGCGAGAACCATCGCACCACGCCCATCACGAGCGCCGCCGCGCCCATCGCGACCGCGTAATCAGCCAGGTCGGCGCGCCGTCCCGCCTGCACCGCGTTGATCGAATCGCGGATGAGCAGCGGGATGACCATCGCGAGCGTGGCGGTCGCGAGCGTACACGCGATTCCGAAGACGTATCGGAACCGGTACCGCCGGATGTAAACGAGCAGGCGCTTCATGGAGCACCGCCTAAGTTATTCAGTTCTCGAAAAGAATAGAAGTGAACGAAAACGATTGCGTGGTCAGCCCGCGCGCAATCGTCGCCCTGCGCTCAGAGCCTGCGCGACTTGAGCTTTCGCTCGTAGAGCTTCGCGTATTTGAGAAAGACGTAAAACGCCGCGCTCATCGCCGCGTAAAGCCCGCGTCCGCCTTCGCGGAAGCCGCCGCGCAGGAAATAGAAATTGAAAAACCGCCAGGCGGGATTCGTGAACATCCGGACCGCCGTGAGCGCCGTCGGCTCCTGCTCAATCGCGGCGCGGCTGGAGAACCGGTTGATCGTCGCGACGTGATCCGCGACGTCGCGGTAGCTGAAATGAAGGATCGGATGCTCGAGCTGGCTGAGCCTGCCCTCGACGACGACCTTGTCATGCGGGTCGCGCCCGCCGATATGCCCGCGGCTTCGGCGGAACAGGCGCACGGGACGGTCGGGGTAAAGCCCGTGCGAGAAATAGTGGCCGAGATGATAGAGGATGCGCCGGATGCGATAGCCGTCGGCCGCGCCGGGCGAAGCGACGGCCTTGCGAATTTCGACGCCCAGATCATGCGTCGCCTGCTCGTCGGCGTCCATCAGGAGCACCCAGTCACCGCTGGCGCGGTCGAGCGCCATCTGCTTCTGCCGGACGTAGTCGGTGAACTCGTGCTGATAGACCTTGGCGCCAAGGCTTTTGGCGATCTCCACAGTGGCGTCGTTCGAAAACGAATCGACCACCACCAGCTCGTCGCAGAACCAGGCGCTTTTCAGGCACTGGCCGATAAGCTCCTGCTCGTTGCGCGTGATTACGATGAGCGAAATTGTGGGACGGTCGGACATCTCCAATGGCTTACGGCTTTGCGCCCGGCTCGGCGAACACGCCTTCGTCTATAAGAAAGCGCGCGGAGGACTGGCTTGCCTCGCGATAGGCTTCCTCGCTTATCCGCCCGCGCGTCAACTGGACGCGCAGAAACAGAAAATACGTCTGCACCACGTCGGCGCGGCAATAGCGATGGATTTCGTCGAGCCGCCCGGCTTCGTAGTACTCCTGCACCTTGGAGCCGTCCATCTCGCGCTTTCCCGGCATCCCGATCATCCTGAGCAACAGATTCATCCCGCCCGCAAGCGCGACGGCTCCGTGATTCGTCAGGTAATCGAGCAGGTCGAAGTGCCGTTCCTCGGAGTAGCGATGGCGCGCGAGGCTCGCTTCGCCGAAATGGACCGGCGCGGCGATTCCGTAGCGCAGCGCAGCCAGTTCGAGCACGGGCAAATCGAAACGGCGTCCGTTGAAGCTCACTATCGTGCCGCTGAAGCGCTCATACCGCGACCAGAACTCGCGCACCAGCTTTTCCTCGGAATAGTCGTCGAGAACCAGGCTCTCCACCGAGCGCAGCGCGTGGTCGTCGCCGACATTGCCGATCGCAATCGAGATCGGCAGATGGAGCGTAAGCGGCAGGAAGTCGCTACCGCGCCGGCGCATCGTCTCGTCGCGATAGCGCTCGTACGCCTGCTCGTCGGTGAGCCCCTCGCCGGCGGCAAACACCTGGTTGAGCAGATGCTTGTCGATTCGCGTCTCGATATCGAATACGGCAAACGGCATCAGCACTGCGCGCGCGGCGTGCGCGACTCGCTCATCGGGCCGGCTCCAGTTGCTCGATTACCCGCGCGGCGAGCGACTTGAAGGCGGCGCTCACCGGATGCGACGGGTTCACCGCGACCAGCGGAAGCGCCTGGTCGCCGCCCTCGCGCACCTCGCGGACGAGCGGAAGCTCTCCGAGGAACGGCACGCCGAGTTCGCGGGCGAGGTTCTCGCCGCCGCCGTGCGAGAAAATCTGATGGCGGCTGCCGCACTTGCGGCACACGTAATAACTCATGTTCTCGACCACGCCGAGGACCGGCACCTCGACCTCTTGGAACATCTGCACGCCGCGTCTTACGTCGAGCAGCGCCATTTCCTGCGGCGTGGTTACGATAACCCCGCCGTCGAGCTTGACGCGCTGCGTGATCGTAAGCTGGGCGTCGCCGGTGCCGGGCGGAAGGTCGAGCACCAGGCAATCAAGCTCGCCCCATTGCACGTTGAACAGGAACTCGAGTTCGAGCTTCGTCACCATCGGGCCGCGCCAGATCACGGCCTGCTGGTCATGCACGAACAGCCCCATCGAGACGTAGCGAATCCCGTAGCGCTCGAGCGGAACGATCTTTCGCTCCGGGGTGACTTTGACGGGAGCCTCCGCGCCGACCATCATCGCGACGCTCGGGCCGTAAACGTCGGCGTCCATCAGGCCGACGCGCCATCCCAGCTCCTTCATCGCAAGGGCAAGATTCACCGCGACCGTCGATTTGCCGACGCCGCCCTTGCCGCTTGCGACCGCGACCACGTGCGCCACGTCCGGGATCTCGCGCCGGGCGTGACCGGCGGCCGCTTGCGGTTGCGCCGGCGCCGGTTCTTCGACTTCGACTCTCACATCCGGCACGCCGGGCATTGCGGCGACCATTTTGCGCACGTCCTCGGCGATTTTCGAGGCTATCTCCGGATTGCCCGAAGGAACGGTGAGGAACACGGTCACGCCCGCATAGGCGACCTCGATATCTTTCACCATCCCGAAGGACACGATGTCGCGCGTGAAGCCGGGATATTTAACTTTTTTCAGTTCGGACAGTATTTCGTTGGGACTCGGCATGCTCGCAGGTCTTGGGCGCAAGTTGGATTAAATTCGATCAAGGGCGACTTTGTTGCGGCGCTTCCAAGCCCGCCCACGCATGTTATCATTCCCGCGGCAGCGGAAAAACGCGATACAAAAGGTGGCGATTTTACGCGATGGCAAGGGCGGAGCAGGATTGTGCAGGTGTCAGATATCCGGCGGGCTGTGCCGAGGTGGTTTCCGTCGCGGCGCGTGAACTGGCCGACGGACTTGGCGCGATGCTTTCCCGGGCGGTCGCGGCGCGCGAAGACCCGAGCGTCACGGGCAATTGCATAATCGTCGATACCGCGTCGCCGGGCAGCGTTCCGGCTGCCTCGTCCGGCCTTTGTGGCGACGCGTTTGAGCTCGCCCGTCCCGCGCCCGGCGCGCTCGCACTTTGCGCGGCAAGCGGGCGCGGACTGCTGCACGCGGCCGCGGAAACGCTGTCGCGGCTGGGCGCGAGCTACCCGCCCGGCGTAGCGCCGCGTCTGCCGCGAATCGAACTGGACGCGCTGCTTGCGATAGCGCCGCTGCGCGTGACGCCCGCGTTTTCGCGCCGCGCCTTCGTCTCGGACATCATGACCTGGAACTACGAGTTCCCGGAGCGGCTCGAACTGCACCTTCGGTTCGATCGCGAGTTCATCCCGTGGATGGGCCGCCGCGGAATCAACGCCTTCGAGTACATCCGCCACGCGAGCGACACGCGGCTTCGGATCGACGAGGTCGTCGCGCTCTACGAGGCCTACGGGATCGCGAGCGAATACGGCGGCCATGTGCTTCAACTGCTGATGCCGCGCGAACGGTTCGAATCGAACCCCGAGTATTTTCCGGCCGGCGAGGACGGCAAGCGCAATTCGCACGGGAACCTGTGCGGTTCCAATCAGGACGCCATCCGCCTGGTCGCGGACAATGCGCTCGCGTATCTGCGCGAGTATCCGGAGAACCGGCTTTTGCACATATGGGGCGCCGACGTGTTGAAGGGCGCGTGGTGCAACTGCTCCGAGTGCAAACGGCTCTCGCCGCAACTCCAATATATGAAGGTCGTCAATGCGGTTGCCTCGGCCGAGGAGACCGCCGGGGCCGGCGTGCCGCTCGCGTATCTCGCCTATCACGACACGATCGACCCCGACCCGCAGCTACGTCCGCTTGAGAACGTCCACTTCGAATGGGCGCCGCGCGAGCGATGCTACGTGCACGCGCTCGACGACGCGTCGTGCTCGACCAATGGGCGTTATTACGAATCGCTCAAGCGCTACGTGGACATCTTCCAGGGACGCGGCCACGTCTTCGAGTATTACGCCGACGCGATCCTGTTCGGCGGACTTGGGTTCGCGATGCCCTCGGTCATTACGCGCGACATGCGCGCCTATCGCGCGCTCGGAATCGACAGCGTCTCGTGCCTGACCTTCGGCGCCTACAGCGCGCTTGCCTATCCGGTGAACCTCGAGGCGTTCGTGCGCGCCACGCGCGATCCCGCTATCGACCCCACCGACGCGCTCTCGCAAACCGCCGCGGGACGACATCCCGATTGCGCGGAAGCGATGGAGCGTGCGTACCGGACGATAGAACGGATTACCGCGCTCGTGCTCGACTACGGCGACGTGATGAGGCCGTACGACATGACGGGGCGAAGGCTCGCTTCGAAGAAAGCCGCGCTGCCCAAGGCGCTCGAAGAGGCCGAGGCCGCCGTCAAACTCGCCGAAAATATCAAGGCGGGTGCCAAGACCCCGCTCACCGAGGCGGAGCAGGCGCTTTGGACCTACGGGCTGGAAGTGCTAAGCGCCATGGGGGACTATCTGCGCGCGCGAGAGGAGCGCGGAATTGTTCGCAGGACGCTCGGCGAGTCGGCCGTCGCCAGGATCGAGGAGTCAATCGAGCACGTCCGCGCGATCGCCCCGGAGTTCAAGGGAACCTGGGGCGCCTACGACCTCGAATGGATCCGCGAGCTATGGCTCGACGCGCTTCGGCGAAGCCTCGCAGAGGAAAGGAAGTCCCGGGAGGGCGCATGACGCACGATGATGGCGGCTTCAGGATGCCGGAAGAACTGAGCGCGCTTCGCGATCAGGTCGGCCGCATAATCCGCGACGAAATAATCCCGATCGAGCAGAAAATCGACCCTGACGCGGCTGAGATCCCCGAAGACGACTACCGGCGGCTCGCGAAGAAAACCCAGGCCGCCGGGATGTGGTGCATGAGCGCGCCGCAAAAGTACGGCGGCGGCGGACTCGGCACGTTCGCGATGTGCGTTCTCACCGAGGAAATGGCGCAGCATCGGATGGGCCTGTACAACCCCGGCGCGGGCGTGTTCGGCAGAAACCCTCCGCCCGTCATTTACGGCGGCAGCGAGGAGCAGATCCAGGCCTACGCCGTCCCGACGCTGAAAAACGGCTGGCACACGTTCTTCGCGATAACCGAACCCTCCGGCGGCTCCGATCCCGCCGGCGCAATCCAATGCCGCGCCGTCCGAAAGGGCGATACCTACGTCCTCAACGGCACCAAGATCTTCATCTCGCACGCCCATGAGGCCGAATGGGGCGTCGTCTTCACGCGCACCGACCCGAAGGCCGGCCGCTCGGGTATCACCTGCTTCATCATCAAAAAAGGACAGCCCGGCTTTTCCGCGCGCCCGATACGGACGCTTCGCACCTCCGCGCTTCCCAACGAGGTCTCGTTCGAGGACTGCGCCGTGCCTCTTGAGCAGCGGCTTGGCGAAGAAGGGCAGGGGCTTAACCTGTGCCTCGATCTGCTCACGCGGCTTCGCTTTCCGTACTCGGCGTGCAATATCGGCGTCGCAGCGGCGGCGCTTCGGATGGCGATCGAGCAGGCCAGGCGCAGAAGCACGTTCGGCGAGCTTCTTGCCCGGCGCCAGGCCGTCCAGTGGATGCTCGCGGACAGCGAAGTGGAGATTCGGGCGGCGCGATGGCTCACGTGGGAAGGCGCGTGGAAGGCCGATCGCGGCGAAGACAGCAGGATGGAAGCTTCGATCGCGAAGCTCTACACGAGCGAGGTGCTGGGACGGGTCGTCGATCGCGCGGTCCAGATCCACGGCGGCTACGGCGTCAGCAAGGAGTTGCCGCTCGAACGATGGTATCGCGAGGCGCGCATCCGCCGTATCGGCGAAGGACCCTCCGAGGTGCACAGGATGGTTATCGCGCGAAACCTGCTGCGCTAGGGCGCGCGCGTCGCGCGACAAAAGGGACGGTTCGATGACTTTGCCTCTTGAAGGAATACGCGTAATCGACTTCGGACAGATCTATGCGGTGCCCTACTGCACGTTGCAGTTGGCCGCGATGGGCGCGGAGATAATCAAGATAGAACCGCCCGGCGCGGGCGAGATGCTTCGCCGGCCCGACCTTACGCCCGGCAGCGTGAACTATTCCTTCCTGATGCTGAATCCGAACAAGAAATCCGTGACGCTGAACCTGAAGGATCCGCGCGGCAGCGAAATCGCCCTGAGGCTCATCGAAACCGCCGACGTGCTGGTCGAGAACTATCTCGAAGGCGTGATGGAGTCGTTCGGGCTCGGCTACAGCCGGCTCTCCGAGCGCTGCCCGCGCCTCATCTACGCATCCGGCAAGGGCTACGGCGCGGGCAGCCGATGGGAAAAGCTGGGCGCGATGGACAACACCGTGCAGGCCGCTTCCGGCTTCATCAGTATCACCGGATTTCCCGAGGCCGGCGTCAAAACCTCCGCAACCTTCATCGACATGGGCACCGGAAGCCATCTGGTGTCCGGAATTCTCGCCGCGCTGCTCCATCGCGAGCGCACCGGACGCGGACAGAAGGTGGAGGTCGCGATGATGGACGTGGCGATTCCGGCGCTGACCAGCGCACTCGCGCCGGTTCTGCAGGGACGCAAATTCAAGCGCATGGGCAACAGGCATTGGGGCGCGTGCCCGACCAACGTCTATCCCGCGCGCGACGGCGAAGTGCTGATCTTCTGCCTCACCGAAGCGCATTGGCAGACGCTCACGCGCCTGATGGGGCGTGAAGACCTGATCGGGCAGGAGCAGTACAAAAGCCACGCGACCAGGCTTCGCGTCGCCGATGAAGTGGACGCAATCGTTGCAGGATGGACGCGCGGGCAGGCGCGCGACGCCGTCGTCGAGCTGATGCTGGAAAAGGGAATTCCCTCCGCTCCGGTGCGCGAACTCGACGAGGTGATCGCTGACCCCGAGGTCGCACGGCGCGCGATGCTTGTCGAGAGCGAATATCCCTCGCGTGGCCCCGTCAAGGTGATGGGCACGCCGATCAAGCTCTCGGCGGTCCCGCAGGAGCAGGTTCCCAACCGCCGGCCGGCGGAACTCGGCGAGCATACCGAGGAAGTCCTCGCTTCGGTCGGCATCGACGCCGCCGAATTCGCCCGCCTGAAATCGGAAGGGGTCGTGTAAGGCCGCGGCGCCCGCGAGGACAAAACGCAACCCGGGCCATCAACTTCATGTTGGGCTGGTTGCCAGTTCTCCTTCGGGCCACAGAGCGGTCAGAGCCCGGGCCCACGGCGATACCAACCGCGACTTCGATAAATCGTTGCATTCCTACTATCCAGGCAGACCCGGTGTGAACCACCAGCATGACAATCGCCAGAGTGATACCGGCATATCGATAGGCAGTCCTGTCGAGATGCAGCGCGTCACAGACGATGCCGATTGCGAAGGTCGCCGCGCCAAAAACGGCCACGTTCGCGCCGAAATGGCTCGCGAGCAACGCGCCGAGAACGCAGCCCATCGCCGTTCCGGCGAATCGTTTCGCGGAGATCTGCAAAGCTGCACCCAGTGTTGATTGCATGACAATCAGCGTCGTTATCGCAGCCCAGTAAGCCTCGGGCATTTCGAGCAGGCGCTTCCGCCGCGCGAAGAGGTCGAGAGCATACTTACCATCGAGGCACTGGCGGGCGAGGGCATTGAAGAAATCCCAACCAAGCTCGGCGCATAAATGGGAGTGCAAGCCTGCTGCGCGGTTAGCTTAGTTTTAACTCTGTTGCCGACGTTACGTAAAAATGTGACTGCCGGTTGGCAGGGATGCCGACTGACCGTCGGATAGCCAGTCGATTGACAATCAACTGCGGGAAGCCATTCTCGGTGGATCTATAACATTTGACAATTACTCACAGAGGCGCTATGTCGCTGAGCTAATCAAGCCCAGCGCCGTCAGGCAAAACGGGGCGGGTCTAAACCAAGGGGTGCGACCACGACAATGAAGCAATGGTTGCAGTACGGTAAGGGCACTACGGGGAAAAAATCGGCGTCTCTTCCCGTTCCTTTGGCGATAGTTATCCTCGCGGCGTATGGCGCGCTCTCATTTTTTAGAAAAGCCCCAATAGTCTGCTGCGCGCCCGCTCGACATATGTGGTGTCGCTGGGGCGGGCGGGCAGGATCGGCATGCCTTGGAGTTGCGCTCCTTCTGGTCGCGCTGCCAACATGCGCGGGCACGGCGGAGGCGAGTTGCACTATCCCAGACGGATTTCCATCATCGTGCAGCCCCACAGCCGGGAACTGTACCGTTGTCTTCAAGTTCAGCGGGGGCCAGCAATGCACCGCGTATGGTCCTTACGCGCTTAAGTACGCACCGGCGGCGGTGGGGGTGGACTGCGCGAGTAACGGGAATGTCATCGTTTTATGGGCTACCGGCGAGTGGGATACTTATGATCCATCCGCGAGTGGCAATAACACCGGGTCGGGCCGCTATGCCAAGTGTGGGACTAATTCGACACGGAGAAACCCTCTAGCCTTAAGTACGGCGCCCAACGGCATGCCGGACGACAGCGCCGGACAATACGTCGCCTGCTATTGCGATTCCGGCTCTTACCTTACGTCTGCCTGCAAGATCGGGACCGATTTGGGTTACCCGTGGCTCTTTGTAGGCCCCACTTATGAAAACTCCAACTATGTCCCCCTCTGCATCGGCAGAATACCCGGCGAGGATATCGTTGGAAGTTGGCTTACGAGCGGGACCGATCCGTATAATCTAACATGCATAGAAAACCCTCCGTATGAGGACACCTATGAGTGCGGCGCGGGTTACAACAACTAGGCAGGAGCTTTGCGCAAGGGCGGGCTACGCACGAGAGCCAAAGAACTTTCGAAGAAGGACGGAAGCTATGGTCGTCAAGGCGGCATGCATACTGGCGATCGCCATTACTCTCATAGTGGATGTGGCGCCGCGGATACGGGCCGGAGAGGTGGAAACTCCGCCTATAGGTTCCGGCTGCAATTGGTTAGAGGGAAACCTCGCGATCATTGAGCTAAACAATCAGCCGGTCCGCAACTATAGCGACTTGCGCAACGAGCTGGCCAAGCTGCATGGCGATGCCACGATGTATCTGACGGTGAGGCAGGCGCTTCCGACCGTCGGCAGCAAGGTGTTCAAAATCGCGGTTGGGGCCGGTACTGTCAGCCAAACCGGCGCCACTGCGCCAACCGCAACCGAGAACACGCCCCAGTCTGAAGGCTACTATGAAATGATTAGCGGGTGCGTTAATTGCGTGATACCAGGGATCGAGCTCCGCGGCGTTAGGGTGCAGGTGCTTGTGAGCGAGGACAATTCCATGACGCCGCCTGTTAAGCGAGGTTCGTTCACGGTAACTGCGCCCCCAAACAGCTCCGCTGCCGGACGGGCCGGGGTGAGGTATGGCGACCAAATCGTAGAGATCAACGGTGAGCCCGTCAGTAAGATGACCCTCATGGAGGCGATAGGCCAGCTGCAAGGAGCCACGATGGGTGGCGATACGCTCACCATGGCCCGCACCGTGGGGAAGGATAAAGAGTACACATTTACTCTGCCGCGCAGGTAAGTCTGCTCTGTTCGGCTTTACGCGAGAGCGCCTGCTCACAGCAGCGCCCAGCCTGCGCCGTCTTACAACTGGGACTATTGGAACTGGCCTTACCCCTTTCGGTCTCCCATTCGTAACTTAGTGTCGGCCGAGGTTTTGGTTCATTTTTCCTTGTCGACTTTTTCGGGGCGCCCTTCATGATCCGAGGGCGGTCGAAGAACGATCGGGTTTGGATCCGAGGCCGGAGCGCATTGCAGCGCGCCGGCCAGTTCCTGGTCTGCTGGCCAAGCGGTGCGCGCGGCGGGCCTGCCCGCCGATGCGATACCGCCCGACGCCAGCTCCTTCAGCGAGCCGAACCCGCTGCTCGCGTTTACGGCGCCGTTCGACATGAGCCGCAACCCGACGCTCTCGATGCCGGGCGGCCCGGGCAACGGCGCTCCGCCGCCGAGCCTGCAGCTTGTGGGCCGGATAC
>JAJYMR010000192.1 GCA_021786815.1 Deltaproteobacteria bacterium | reverse complement strand
TCGAAGTCGCCCGCCATGCGACGGGCCGGCCAAAGATCGCGGTCGCCGAGGGCGCCTATCACGGAACGCACGCGTGGGTGACGCCGGTTCCAAACGGCGTGACGCCCGAGGATCGCGCGAATATCGTGAGCTTCCGCTACAACGACCTCGAAAGCCTGCGACGCGTGGTCGAGGAGAATCGCGGCGCGATGGCCGGCGTTATCCTGACGCCGTTTCGCCACGACGCGGGCCATGACTCCGAGTTGCCGGCGCAAGGATTTCTTCAGGGCGTGCGCGACTTGTGCGACCGCAACTCGATGGTGTTCGTGCTCGACGACGTGCGCGCGGGCTTCCGCCTGCACATGGGCGGCTCAGGCGAGCTGTTCGGCGTGCGTCCGGACCTTTCGTGCTATTGCAAGGCGATCGCCAACGGATACCCGATTTCCGCATGCGTCGGACGCGACAGTCTCAAGCAGGCCGCCTCGGAAGTGTTCTTCACCGGCTCGTACTTTACCAGCGCGGTGCCGATGGCGGCGGCGATGGCCACGCTCGAGGAACTCGAAGCGACCGGCGGTATCGAGCGGATGCGTGCGCTCGGCGAGGCGCTGCGTGGAGGGATGCTTGCGCAGGCGCGCAGCCGCGGTTTCGAGGTTACCTGGTCCGGTCCGCCCGCGATGCCGTACATGAGCTTCAAGGCCGACCAGGGCCGGCACGGGCGAATCAAGCTCTTCTGCGGCGAAGCCGCAAAGCGCGGCGTGTACCTCCATCCACGACACAACTGGTTTCTTTCGGCCGCGCACACCGAAGAGGATATCGGGCGCACGCTCGAAGTTACGGACGAGGCGTTTGCCGCGGTGCGAAAGCAATTCGGCGAATGAGCCAGGCGCGGTTCGCGCCAGCCACGCTCAAATCTCCGGCCACTTGTCGTTCCACGGGCACGCCTGCTCGTAGGCGTAGGCGGCCTGCAGCACCAGGTCGTCGCGATGGCGTTCGGCGACGATCTGAAGCCCGCAGGGAAGTCCGCTGTCCGTGAAACCGGCGCGCACCGAGGCTGCGGGATGCCCGCTTAGGTTGAAAGGATAGGTGAACACCAGCGCCGCCATCAGGTCGGCAAGCGGCTTGCCGTCGATTTCCCCGGGCGGCGGCCCACCCGCGGCAAATGCCTCGGTCGGAAGGGTCGGCGTGAGCAGCAGGTCGACGCGTTCGAACACGCCCCGGATCCATTCGTTGAATTCGAAGCGGCGGCGGTAGGCGTCGCCGTAATGCCGCCAGGTGATGCGCGTGGCGGCGTCCGTGCCGTTTGCGAACGCGCGCCCGAAGTCCGCGCGATGCTTTTCAAGATATTCGTGCAGCATCGCAAGCTGTTGGCCCGCCCCGATACGCATCCAGGCCTGGCCCGTCTCCGGCACCTTTTCGTCAAGCACGGCGATTTCATAGCCCAGGTCGCGGAAAGCGCCGACCGCCTTTTCGACCTCGCGGCTCACTTCGCGCTGCACGATATGGCCGAAGTCGGGATGGAAAGCGATTCGAAGCTTCTTCGGAAGGCGCTCGAGAATCGCCTGATAGGAAATTCCCGGATGCGGCAGTGAGTCGGGATCGGCTGGGTGATAGCCCATCGCCGCGTCCATGTACATCGCCGCGTCGCGCACCGTTCGCGCGAGCGGTCCGAGCACCGCCGTGTCATCCCAGCGCGTCATCCCGAGCATCGCGTCGTTCGGGATACGGCCGAACGACGGCTTAAGCCCGAAGCATCCCGTGTAGCAGGCGGGAATCCGTATCGAACCGCCTCCGTCCGAGCCGGTCGCCAGCGGCACGACGCATCCGGCAATGGCCGCCGAGCTTCCGCCCGAGGAGCCGCCCGGCGTTCGTTCGAGGTTCCATGGATTGCGCGTCACGCCGAAGAGGAGATTCTTGGTGAAGCCCGTGTAACCGAATTCGGGAGCGTTGGTCTTGCCGATTACGATCGCGCCGGCGGCCTTGAGCCTCGCCACCTCAACGGAGTCGGCGCCTGGCTTGTTGTTCCTGAACGGCACCGAGCCGAAAGTGGTGGCAAGTCCGGCCGCATCCTCGAGATCCTTCACGCCTAACGGCAGTCCCGCGAGCGGTCCGACGTCCTCTTTGCGGGCCAGGCGTTCGTCAAGCGAGCGGGCCTCGGCTATCGCGGCTTCAGCCCGAAGCGCGACGAAGGCGTTGAGGCTGGGATTTGCCGCCTCGATTCGTGCGAGCGTGTGCTCCATCAGTTCGCTTGGCTTGAGTTCGCGCCTGCGGACCATCGCGGCAAGTTCGTGGGCTGGCTTTCGATGAAGCTCGGCGGCCATCGCAAATGCTCCCTTATGCTCTCGGGTTGGCGTAAGAGCCAAGTCTTACTACGGACGGCGCGAAATTAGAAACCACGTGACGCTTTACAGCACCTATTTGAATTGAAGCCCTAACGTACGTTAGATACTATTGGCGCACTTTGGAGAAGAAGCAGACAGCACGAAGCGCGACGGGGAGAGCGCCGGCGCGAACTGGTTCGAAGCTCGCCGAATTACGTCGTTCGACCGATACGCGCGACCGCGTGCTTGCGGTTGCGCAGGCGTTGTTCGCCGAGCGCGGCTATCGTGGAACGAGCCTCAGGGATATCGCACGCCGTATCGGGATCAAGGCTCCCTCGCTGCTTCACTATTTTCCGTCCAAGGAGCAACTGTACGTTGCGGTGCTTGACCGCATCCTGGAGGGGCTCGAGGATTCGGCGAATCGTGTTCTGATGGGACGCGAGAGCCACCAGGAACGTGCGCGCCGGGCAATCACCGACGCGATCGACTATATCGCGAGCCGCCCGGAACCGATGCGCATCATCTGGCGCGAGATGACCGAGCAGCACGGGGTCGGACGCCAGCTATTCAAGCGCCGCCTGCCGCCGCTGTTCGCGATGGGCGTGAATTTCCTGTTCCACGGACAGCGCGCAGGCGAGTTCCGCGAAGAGGTCGACCCTTTTCACTTCCTGTTGAGCCTCAACTCGATAACGCTTGGCTATTTCACGACCGCCGCGATGGTCCGGCGGCTGTGGAACCGGGATCTTCTCGAACCTGCGGTCATCGAGCACCGCAAACGCGAAGTGATGGACATGGTCGAGCGGACCCTGTTCGTGCAGAAACCACCCGTCGGCGGCTTGCAACCGCCGCCCGCCTGAGCATTCGGTTTGTCCGGCAAGGACTGAAACTGCCTTCCAGGAAGGAGATCCGAACAACGATGAAAGTGGGAACGTTCTACGAGCACCAGTTGCCGCGGCCCTGGAACCCGGGCGACGAACTCAAGCTCTTCCAGGACGCGCTCAACCAGGTGGAACTCGCCGACAAGCTCGGCGTCGACCATATGTGGGAGGTCGAGCACCACTTCCTGGAAGAGTACGCGCACTCCTCGGCTCCGGAAATTTTTCTGGCCGCTGCAAGCCAGCGCACGAAAAATATCCGGCTCGGCCACGGGATTGTCCTTCTCCCGCCAGCCTACAATCATCCGGCGCGCGTGGCGGAGCGAATCGCGACGCTCGATCTCGTGAGCAACGGGCGCGTCGAGTTCGGCACGGGCGAATCGTCGGCGGAGTTGGAACTCGGCGGCTTCGGGATCAAGCGCGAGGAAAAGCGCGAGATGTGGCTTGAATCGCTGGGCGCTATCGCGCGCATGTTCGTCGAGGAGCCGTTCCAGGGTCACGAGGGCAAGTATTTCAGAATGCCGGTGCGCAACGTCGTGC
>JAJYMR010000310.1 GCA_021786815.1 Deltaproteobacteria bacterium | reverse complement strand
CGCGTCCGTAATGCCCGATCGTGACCCACCATCCGAGCGTGTTCGCAAGCCGCGCCAGCGATTCGAGCGAGATCGTCAGCACCAGGCCCCATCCGGCCAGCCGGATATAGTCGAGCACCTGACGGGCCCCGAAATGGCTCAGGAACCACACGTAGAAGGCGAGGCACAGGAGTATGACGATGGTTTGGGCGCGTCGCATGCGGTCGCCGCAGGCACGCCCTCCGGCGGCGGGAGATACGTGCGCAGCAGCGGTATTTAGCGCATTGTTTCAGTCCCGCCGAAACTGCGCAACCGCCGTCCCGGCCTTGACGATGGCTTGTGCGGGCGCGATAAGCGGATGGTCAAAAGGAAACCTCAACTGCTTGGAGTATTCGTTCAATGCTTCACATTGGCTATGTCCCCGACACCCACGGCGGTCCCTACGAGCAGCCCGAGCCCGGGCCCGAGGCTTCGGCACGGTTTGCCGAGGATGTGCTCGCGGAATGCGAGGAGGCCGAGCGCCAGGGATTCGATCTGATCGCGCTTCCTGAGCGTCACGCCCGTTCGGAATGCATGCTGCCCGATCCGATGACGTTTCTCGCCGCGGTCGCGGTGCGCACCCGGCGTATCAAGCTCGCTACGGGCGTCCTGATGCCGGCGTTGTACGAGCCGATCCACCTGGCGGAGCAGGCCGCCGCAGTCGATTTCATGTCGCGCGGACGCCTCATCTTCGGCGTCGGCGTCGGCTACCATGAGGGCTACTTCGCCAACTTCGGCGTGCCCTTCAAGCAGCGCGAGGGCCGCTTCGTCGAAGGGATGGAACTCATCCGCAAGGCCTGGACGACAGAGGGTCCCTTCTCCCATCACGGCAAGTATTTCCACTACGACGCGATTCATCTCACGCCCAAGCCCTTCCAGCGTCCCACGCCGCCGATATGGGTCGGAGCGTTCGCGCCCAAGTCGATCGCGCGCGCGGGACAGATGGGCGACGGATACACGATGGCGCCGTTCCTGGAATCGCCCGAGGAATTGCGTCCGATGGTTGACGCGTATCGCGAGGCCGCGGCCAAGGCCGGGCGCAAGCCCTACGTCGTCCTGCTGCGTGACGGATGGCTCGCGTCGAGCATGGCGGAGGCCGAGCGCGTGTTCGCCGAACGATGGCTCGGGGAGTGCCGCTTCTATCTGAAGTACGGGATGATCAAGTGGACGCCCGAATTCCGTTCGGAAGCCGACTTCACGGTCCAGAAAGTGCGTAACCGGCTCATCCTCGGCACCGCCTCGGACTGGCTGGAGCAGCTGGAGCGATGGCGCAGCGTGCTAGGCATCGATTGCTTCACGCTCAGGTTGAGACTTCCGCTCGGTCCCGAGCCTGCGCAGGTGCGCGAATGTATCCAGCGAATCGGCGAAGAGGTGCTCCCGAAACTGCGCCAGGCGTGACGCGCACCGTTGCACAGGCGGGCTACAAGCCCGGCGCGCGAAGCTTTCTCCATCCGAAGATGAGACGCTGGAGGCCGGTTGCCACTTCCAGCGCGACGAACAGGTAGCAGAGCGTGGGCCCAAGCGGACGAAGCACCGCTATCGCGATGAAGAACAGGATCGCCTCGGTCCGTTCCAGGATTCCGGGCGGATACTCGATAAGCTTGGGCCCGCGATGCTCCAGCGCGGCGCCAACCGAAAGAAAAACGGTTATATTCACGTACCAGCTCGCGACCAGCATCAGCGCCGGCAGATGAAGCTCAGGGCGGGGCCACGCGATTCCGAGTATCACCGCGGCTTCCACGACCCGGTCCGAGCACAGATCGAGCACGCCGCCGAGTGCGCTCGGCCGCCCGCATTCGCGCGCGATCGTCCCGTCCACCGCGTCGAGCGTCGCGCTTGCCACAAGCAGGACGACGCCGGCCACCGTCGCAGTCGCACCGAGACAAAACGCCACTCCCGCGCCGACTCCCGCGGCGGCACCGAGCGCGGTTGCGATATCGGCGCTGATACCGGCGCGAAACAGCGCGTGCGCAATCCTTGACTGCGTCCGCCTCAGTTGCGGATTTGCTCCGAAAATCGTGTCGAGCATCGCATACGCCGCGCGGTGCGTCTGACGCGCGGGTTCGCCTGCCTAATTCACGGTGGCCGCCGAGAGTTCCTCGAGTCTCATGCCGCGCGTCTCCGGCGCGAATATCATCACCAGCGCGGCGCCGATAATCGGTCCGGCGCTTACCGCCGCGACCGCGTTCCCGAGCCCGCCGAGCGAGCGCGACAGCATCCCGATCGTAACCGGCGTGAGCAGCGCCGCGAGCTGCCCGAGAAGCTGCACCGTCATGCTATATGAGGTCGCGCGAATCTCGGTTGGAAAAAGCTCCGCCGAGTAGGTCGCGGTCGCGGTGCGCGCGCCCTGAAAGGCGAACACGGTGACGACCATCGCGAGCAGCATCGCGCGATGGCTCTCAGTCTGGAAAAGCGCCAGCATCGCCAGCGCGCCAAGCACGTAGACAAGCGAGGTCGTGACCTTGCGCCCGACCCGGTCGAGCATCCATCCGGCGGCGAGATGGCCGAGCGTTCCGATCAAGTAGGCGAGCACGATTGCGTGTCCGATCTCGGTCGAGGTCCAATGATGGTCGCGCTTGGCATAAAGGCTGAAAAACGTCACCGCCGGAGCGCCGACCAGTCCCACGCTGTTCCATAACAGCGCGACCAGCAACAATCGCCCGCGATACGGGCCGCGAAGCGGCTTTATCGCCTGGGTGAAAGCGGTCAGCATCGGGCGCGGCGCGAGTTCGCGGCTCTTCGTTCGCTCCTCGGCCAGCGCGACGAAGCGACGCGTCTCGCGCAGACCGCGCCTTAGGAAAGCGACCAGCAAAAGCGGCGCGATTCCGAGCAGGTACATCCCGCGCCATCCGAAGCGCGAGTCGGCAACGATTCCGTAGAGTCCACCGCCCGCAACCACGCCGAGAAGCCCGACCATATTGAGCACGGCGATACCGCGTCCGCGCGAGGAATCGGGAAACTCCTCGCTTATCATGATCACGGCGACCGCGAATTCCGCGGAGAGGAAAATCTGCGCGCTCGCCTGAAAGACCGTGAAAGTGGCAAGCCCGCGCGAGATTGCGGTCAGGAACGTGAACAAGGCGTAAAACAGGACGGTCGCCGTCACCACCGGCTTTCGCCCGAGCCGATCGGACATCACCACCACGAAAAACGCCAGCATCCCGCCAAACCTCACGACCGATGCCATCAAACCGACCGCCGCATCGTCCATATGAAACGTGCGCGCGATATCGGGAGTGCAGAGGTGGAAGATAGTGACGTCGTAGCCCTCGAAGACCGTGACCGACATCAAAAGCCCGAACATCACCCAGAGGTAACGGTCGGGGCGGGGCGCGAACGCGACGCTGGGGCGCGCGCCCTCGGGCCGTTGCTGCGCAGGGGATGGATTGCGTTGCTCCATCGGAGATCGCAAGATACTGGACGCGAACAACCTCCCAAATCCGGGCGGCCTGGGCAAGCCAGTATTAGTTTGTTGCACAATTTTTGGTGGACCTGCGCGATTGTCGCGGCGCTTGGAGTCGCGGCCTCGTGGCTTACGGGGGCTTCGTCCGCTCGATGCGAAGAGGAAATCCTAAGCTTCCCATCTTCGGGCTTCCGGATTCTCAACCCCGACACCGGCGTTGTCATCGGGCAGTGCCGCTATTCCGTTGAGCGTCTTGGCACTGGCGCGATCCTTAAGGGTGAGAACCACTACCTGAACGGCGACTACGATATCGAAGAAGCCCATATG
>JAJYMR010000002.1 GCA_021786815.1 Deltaproteobacteria bacterium | reverse complement strand
AATCAGGGTCGATTCGCGCGGAGGAAGTGCGTCGAGGACGTGATCGAGCGCGGCGCTGTAAGCAGGATGGAACGAGATCTTGCGCTGAAAGGTGAGCTGGCGGTCCAGCAGCGCAATCGCACGCGCAGCGCGATTCGGCCCCGGCGGGGCGAGTTTCAGGATTGGCGCAAAGAGGGTGCGATCGGGCGGCGAAAAGCCGGGAGCGGGTACGGCGCCTTGGGACGCGGCCGGAGCGGGCAGCTTTGCCGGCTGCGAATCGGCCCGCGGCGACGCACAGAGCAGCAGGATTACGGCTGCGACCAAGGCTGTAAGCGCTCGCACGAGGCTCCGGGGGTGAATTGTGCGCTGCGCTTGCCGATGGTATCCTTTTGGGCAGCAAGAAAAGGCCGAGCTTGGTAGATGAAACCTGGAATTCATCCCGAATATCGCCGCTGCGTAGTTAGCTGCGCGTGTGGAAACACGTTCGAGACTCGTGCGACCGTGAACGAGCTGCACGTTGAAGTGTGCTCGCGGTGCCATCCGTTTTATACCGGACAGCAGCGCCTGGTCGATACCGCAGGACGCGTCGAGCGCTTCAAGCGCAAGTACGGCCTAACTTAGCATATGAACTCCCGCCACCTTGGACGCGAGGATGCGTCCGGGTGAGCGGGGGATTGGGTTCTTTCAGGGAGACCGGAAGCGCCGCCGCGCGCCGTCTCCCAATTTTATGCCCGCGGCCGTCTTTTCCCAGGGGAAATGCTCGACAAACTTAAGGGAATCGAGGAGCGCTTTGCCGAGATCGAGCAGCGCCTTAGCGACCCCGCCGTAATCGCCAATCAGCGCGAGTACGCGGGCTTGGCCAAGGAGCGCTCGCAGATAGCGGATATCGTCGAGTGCGCCCGCAAGTATCGCCGCCTGATGGGTGATATTGCCGAGCACAAGGCGTTCGCCGAGGGCGACGACCCCGAGCTCCGCGAACTGGCGCGCTCGGAGATGCCCGCGATGCATGAGCGCCAGCAAAAGCTGGAGGATGAGATCAAGCGGCTCCTCATCCCGCGCGATCCCAACGACGAAAAAAACGTCATCCTCGAGATTCGCGCCGGCACCGGCGGCGCCGAGGCTTCGCTGTTCGCGGCGGAACTTTTCAGGATGTACACCCGCTACGCCGAGCATCACGGATGGAAGGTCGAGATGCTCAGTCTTTCGAGTACCGGGCTTGGCGGAATCAAGGAAGTCGTCGCGAGCATCATCGGTCGCGGCGCGTACTCGCGGCTTAAGTACGAAGGCGGAGTCCATCGCGTCCAGCGCGTGCCCGAGACCGAGGCGTCGGGCCGAATCCACACCTCGGCGGTCACGGTTGCCGTGATGCCCGAGGCGGACGAGGTCGAGGTCAGCATCAACGAGGAAAAGGACCTCAAGATCGACGTGATGCGCGCTTCGGGACCGGGCGGGCAGAGCGTCAACACGACCGACTCGGCCGTCCGGATCACGCATCTGCCGAGCGGGATGGTGATCGTGTGCCGCGACGAGAAATCGCAGCACAAGAACAAGGCTCGCGCGCTCAAGATCCTGCGCGCGCGCCTGCTCGAGCAGGCGCGCCAGGAGCAGGAAGCGAAGATCGCCGAGGCGCGGCGCTCGATGGTCGGCACGGGCGACCGCTCCGAGCGTATCCGCACCTACAATTTTCCGCAGTCGCGCGTAACCGACCATCGCGTCAACCTGACGCTCCATCAGCTTGATCTCGTCCTCGACGGACAACTCGATGCGATAATCGACGCGCTCGCGACCCAGGAGCACGCGCAGGCGCTCGGCGCCTGAATAACGGCGATGGAGCGGGGCGAACTTCAAGGCGAGCCTCGGTCTTTGCCCGAGGTTCTTGCCCATGCGATCGCGCGGCTTGAGCGCGCCGGCGTTGAAACGCCGCGCCTCGACGCTGAAATTCTCCTTGCCGAGGCGTGCGGCGTCTCGCGCACGGGGCTTCTTGCGCGCCGCGCACCGCTGACCGAGTCCGAGGCAAGGCGGCTTCACGTAATGCTTGCCCGGCGAGAACAACGCGAACCGCTCGCGTATATCGTCGGGCGCAGGGAATTCTTCTCGCTCGATTTCGAGGTCAATCCCGACGTCCTGATTCCGCGTCCCGAAACCGAGACGCTGGCCGCCGCCGCGCTCGATTATCTGAAGACGCGAGCCCCCTCGCGCGTGCTCGATATCGGCACGGGCTCGGGGATTCTCGCCGTGACGCTCGCGGTGAACGAGCCGCGCGCAAGGATCGTCGCGACTGACGTCTCGAAGCAGGCGCTTGAAGTCGCGCGCCGGAACGCGCGGCGCCATCGATGTGCCGACAGGATCGAATTCGTCGAAGCCGACCTGTTCCCACCAGGCGACGAGCGGTTCGACTTGGTCGTCTCGAATCCGCCGTATATACAGAATCAGTCGATTGACGAATTGCAGCCCGAAGTCGCGCGTTTCGAGCCGCGGCGCGCGCTGGCCGGCGGCGCCGACGGACTCGGCTTCTACCGCAGGATAGCGGAGGGCGTGCGAGCGAGGCTCGGCGGGGGCGGAGCCGTGATGGTCGAGGTTGGAGCGGGGCAGGGCGAACAGGTTGCCGGAATTTTCCGGTGCTCGGGACTCAAGGTTGTCGCGCGGCTAAGCGACTTGGCTGGAATCGAGCGGGTCATTCACGCGCAGCTCTGAGGCTCGGAGGCGGCGATGGACAAGATGCTCATCAGGGGAGGCGTGAAGCTTACGGGCGAAGTGCCGGTCAGCGGCAGCAAAAACGCAACCCTGCCGATACTGATGGCCGCGCTGCTCACCGACGAGCCCGTCAGGATTCGCAACGTTCCCCGGCTTCGCGACGTCGCAACCGCGCTCGCGCTGCTCAATGGGCTGGGCGTCGAGAGCCGATGGACCGGCGAGCACGAAATCGAGCTATGCGCCGCGCGTGTGACCTCGCACGAAGCGCCATACGAGATGGTCAAGACAATGCGCGCGTCGTTCGTCGTGCTGGGACCGCTGCTGGCCCGCACGGGACGGGCGCGGGTCTCGACGCCGGGCGGATGCGCGATCGGGGCGCGGCCGGTCAATCTGCATATCAGTGGAATACGCTCGCTGGGCGCGCGCATCCAACTGCGCAACGGCTACGTCGAGGCGCACGCGGAGCGTCTTTCGGGCGCTAGGATCTGGCTCGACACGCCTTCGGTCGGCGCGACCGAGAACATCCTGATGGCCGCGGTGACGGCGCGCGGACAGACGCAGCTCGAGAACGCGGCGCGCGAGCCCGAGGTGCAGGACCTTGCGAGGTTCCTTGCCTCGATGGGCGCGAAGATTTACGGCGCTGGCAGCCATGTGATCGAGGTCGAAGGCGTCGAGCGCCTGCACGGCGCGGAACACGCGGTTATCGCTGACCGAATTGAGGCCGGCTCGCTCGCGGTCGCGGCCGCAATAACCGGCGGCGACGTCACGATCCGCAACACGCCGGTCGGACAGCTCGACGCGGTGCTCGCGAAGCTTCGAGAGATGGGGGTCGCGGTCACGGCCGGGGATGGAACCCTGCGCGTCAGCGGCGGAGCGCCGGCGCTCCGTCCGGTCGAGTTGCGCACGCTGCCGTATCCCGGTTTTCCCACCGATTTGCAGGCGCAGATGATGGCACTGGTGACGCAAGCCGCGGGAACCTCGGTGATTACGGAAACGATTTTCGAAAACCGGTTCATGCATGCGCTGGAACTGATGCGCATGGGTGCGGATATCGTGATGAAGGGTCCTACCGCGATCGTCCACGGAGGTACACGCCTGCAGGGAGCGCCGGTGATGGCGACCGATCTGCGCGCGAGTATGAGTTTGATACTGGCCGGGCTTGCCGCCGAGAACGTCACGGAGATAAGCCGCGTCTATCATCTTGATCGAGGCTACGAGGCGCTCGACAAAAAGCTGGCTTCGCTCGGCGCGCGGATAGAGCGGGTGAACGAGTAGGTCCGCGTGATGAATTTGAGGATCCTGAAATCCGGAACGCCGGCACTGAAACGTTTTCTCGCCGCGATGCTTGCGCGGCGCGATGGTGCGGACAGCGCCAGGATGGACGCCGCGGTCGCCGAGATAATCGCCGGAGTGCGAAAGCGCGGCGATCGCGCGCTTATCGAATATACGGAACGCTTCGACCGCGTGAAGCTCACGCCCAAGCGGCTTCGCGTGACCGCGCGCGAACTCAAAGAAGCACTCGACGCGCTCCCGCGCGAGGAGCGCGCGGCGCTCGAGCTTGCCGCCCGCCGAATCACGGCGTTCCATCGCCGAACGCTCGAAAAACCGTTCAGCTATCGCGACGAACTGGGCGTCCGTCTCGGCCAGGCGATTCGCGCGCTCGACCGGGTCGGAATCTACGTTCCGGGCGGGATGGGCGCGTATCCCTCCAGCGTGCTGATGAACGCGATTCCGGCCAAGGTCGCGGGAGTGCGTGAGATCGTGATGGTCTCGCCGCCCTCGGAGCACGGAGAACGGCCGGCGCTGATGGCGGCGGCGGCGATCGCGGGCGTCGACGAAGTCTATCGCGTGGGGGGCGCGCAGGCGGTCGCCGCGCTAGCTTACGGCACCGCGACGATTCGTCCGGTGGACAAGATCGCCGGTCCCGGCAACGCGTGGGTGCAGGCGGCCAAACGCATGGTTTACGGCGTGTGCGATATCGATAAAATTGCGGGCCCCAGCGAAGTGCTGGTCGTCGCCGACGATTCGGCGCGTCCGGATTGGGTCGCCGCCGATCTTATCGCGCAGGCCGAGCACGGCTCGGGCGACGAAGCGGCCGTGATGGTCACGCCGTCGGCCCGGATCGCCGAGGCGGTCGCGCGCGAGCTAGCCCTGGCGCTGGAGGACCTGCCGCGCGCCGAATCGGTAAAGACCGTGCTCGCGCGCCGCGGCGCGCTGGTCGTGGTCAAGGACCTGGAAGAGGCTTTCGAGATCGTCAACCGTATCGGGCCCGAGCATCTGGAGCTTGAGATACGCAATCCCGCGCGATGGGTTTCGCGGGTCAAGGCCGCCGGCGCGGTATTTCTCGGCGGCGAAAGCCCTGCGGCCTTCGGCGATTATCTTGCCGGTCCGAACCACGTCCTCCCGACCGGAGGCTCGGCGCGTTTCGCCTCTCCGCTCGGCTCGTACGATTTCCTCAAGCGAACCAGTATAATCCAAAGCTCCGGGCAGGCGCTGAAAAAGCTCGGGCCGACGGTTGCGCGACTTGCCCGAATGGAAGGATTCGAGGGTCACGCGCGCGCGATTGAAGCCCGCGAGGGAGCCCGGCGGAAGAACTAGCCATGGCGACGAAACGAACGGAAAAGACTGGCGTCATCGCATCCGGCGCGGCGACACGTGCTGAAACCGCACCGCCGCCGCGAAGCGCGAGCCTGAAGCGCAAGACGCGCGAAACCGACGTAACCGTCAATCTCGCTATCGACGGCGCGGGAAAGGCCGCGGTTTCGACCGGAGTGCCGTTCCTCGACCACATGCTCGAGAGTTTCGCCCGTCACGGTTTCTTCGACCTTGAAATCGAGGCAACGGGCGACCTCGCCGTCGATGAGCATCACACGGTCGAGGACGTCGGTATCGTGCTCGGAAAAGCGTTCGCCGAAGCACTCGGCGACCGCTCGGGTATCCGGCGGTTCGGCGAGGCAACGGTTCCGCTCGACGAAGCGCTCTGCTCGGTGGTCGTCGATATCAGCGGGCGCTCCTACCTCGCCTACAACGTCACGACCGCGCACGAGCGCGTCGGCAGCTTTCAGACCGAACTTGTGCAGGACTTCATGAAGGCGCTCGCCGACAATGTCGGAATGAACCTGCACATGAACCTGCTCGCAGGCCGCAATCCGCATCATATAATCGAGGCCGCGTTCAAGGCGCTCGCTCGCGCGATGGACCAGGCGACGTCGGTCGAGCCACGGGTCTCGGGCGCGCTCTCGACCAAAGGGACTCTGTCCGCGTGAACGGACCGCGATGCCCCGTTCGCGCAGGCCGCAGTTGCCAGTGTTTGAGTCCTTCACCGTAATTCCCGCTATCGATCTGAAGGGCGGCAAAGTCGTTCGCCTGCTGAAGGGCGAAATGGACCGCGCGACGATCTACGGCTCCGACCCGGCCGCCGTGGCGCACCGGTTCGAGAGCGAAGGCGCGGCGATGATCCATGTGGTCGATCTCGATGGCGCCGTCGCGGGCGAGCCGAAGAATCTCGATGCGGTGCGCGCGATCCGCGCCGCCGTTGGATGCGCGCTCGACGTGAGCGGCGGACTTCGCACGATGGAATCGCTCGGGAGCGTCTTTACGGCGGGAGCCGACCGCGTATCGATCGGCTCGGCCGCGTTTCTGAATCCGCAACTTCTCAAGGACGCGTGCAAGGCATTTCCGGAGAAAATATTCGGCTCGCTCGACCTGCGCGACGGCAAGCTCGCGATCAAGGGATGGGTCGAAACGAGCACGCTCAGCCTGGAGGAAGCCTCGCGCCGGTTTCGCGAGGCGGGAGTCGCGGCGCTCACCGTAACCGATATCTCGCGCGACGGAACCGAGACCGGCGCCAACGTGGAATCGAGCGCGCGCATCGCCAAAACCTTCGGCCTTCCCGTAATCGCGTCGGGCGGAGTCGCAACCCTCGACGACATTCGAAGACTTGCGCCGCTGTTCGCGGACGGTGTCGTTGGAGTGATTATCGGGCGCGCGCTTTACGAAGCGCGCTTCACGCTTGCCGAAGCGCTCGCCGCGGCGCGCGCTTGACATCGCGGGCGCCGTGACGCGATAACCCCGCCATGGCGCGAATCAAAATTGAACGATTGCTCAACCTGGGCGCTCCCTACACGCCCGAGATGCAGCAGGGCGGAAAACGGCCCGAGCCGACCTGGACCACGCTTCGAAGCCAGGTCGCGGAGGCGGAGGCGCTCGGGTTCGACACCGTGCTGGCGGTCGAAACCCAGCACGACCCGTATCTGATCCTTGCGCTCGCGGCCCAGGAGCCTTCGCGCGTGGAGCTCGCCACCGGTATCGCGCTTGCGTTCACCAAGAGCCCGGTCGCAACCGCTTACACCGCGTGGGATATCCAGCGCATGAGCGGCGGACGGCTGGTGCTTGGACTCGGCTCGCAGGTCAAGGGACACGTGACCCGGCGGTTCGGGATGCCGTGGAGCAAGCCCGCGCAACGGATGAAGGATTACGTCGGCGCGATGCGCGCGTGCTGGCGCACGTGGCAGACGGGCGAGCCGCTCAACTTCCGAAGCGAGCATTACAACCTCTCCCTGATGACGCCGAATTTCGCGCCGCCTCCGCTTGCGAATCCGCATATCCCGGTTTTGATTGCGGCGGTGCAGGAGCGGATGCTGCAAGTCGCCGGCGAAGCGTGTGATGGCGTGCGTTTGCACGGGATCGTCACGCGCAAGTATCTCGACGAGATCGCGTTCCCGAATCTGAAGAAGGGTTTTGCGAAGTCGGGACGGCCGGAATCCGAATGGGCGGACTTCCAGATCGGCGGCGGCGGCTTTCTTTGCGTCGCGCCCGACAAGGATTCGCTCGCACGCGCCGTTGAGAACCTGAAATCCACGATCGCGTTCTATGGCTCGACGCGCTCGTATCGTTCCAGCTTCGAGCTTGACGGATGGGGCGACACGGCCGAGCAGTTGCACCGGCTCTCCGTCCAGCAGAAGTGGCGCGAGATGCCGACGCTGGTGACCGAGGAGATGGTGCATGCCTTCGCCGCGGTCGGAACTTACGCGGATATCGCGTCGGTGATGAAGAGACGATTTGCCGGCGTCAACCGGCTCGGCTTCGATGTCCCGGTGCGCAACGAGCACGATCGCGGAGTGCTGAAGGAAATTCTCCAGGACCTGCGCCGCGAATAACTCAGAAATTGCGACAGACAACGGCGCCGACGCTCGAAAGATCGCCGGCGCCGTTTCTTTTTGCAGTGACTGGACGGCGAAACGCGCGCGTCAGATCGATACCGGCATCGGACGGCCGATAAGCTGCTCGACCGTCGGGCATGAGGCACGCATGTGGCGCTCGAACTCGCTCCACTCCATCCTGGGCGCGAGAAACCGATCGCGTCCCCAGTTGGTGAGCATGTAGTAGCGCTGGATCGCCCCTTCGCCGCGCGGCGCGACGCCTTTGTGGAACAGATAGCGCCAGGTGAGGACGTGGCGCGCCTCCTCGGGCTTGACGATTTTATTGACCTGCTCGATAAGTTGGCGGGCGAGCGGATGCCGCCATTCGGCGCAGGCGTGCAGCACCAGCGGAAACGCGCGTTCCAGCGCGAGCGTCTCGACGCCGCCCAGGACCGCCATCATGTCCAGCACCTTCTGCGTGTTGGCGGCAGCGTCGGCGCTCGGCTCGAGAAAATCTCCGCCCTGCTGAAAGCCGTCCTCGGCGACCGTTTCAGCGGCGATTGCGCCCATCTCGTAATATGCTGCGCCAAAGATTTTGTCGCCGTGCCCGGCTTCCTCGGCTGACTGCTGATTGAGCGCGACGAAGGCCGCGTCGCGCACCTCCGGGCCGAGATCCGATCTTATCGCGCATCGCGCGGCACGATAGGTCGGGTCCTGGCCCGCCTTTTCGGTTACGGCGTACCCGCGCAGCATCATGTAGAAATTCGCGACCGTCATCGGATTGCCGTCGTAGTCGGTCGCGATCACCGGCTCCGGGTCGATTCCGCGAGCCGCCAGGCGCTCGCGCGCCTCGGGCAATGCCGCGCGCATCTTTTCGCGCAGTAGTCGGTCCTCGCGTTCGCGTTGCGCGCGAATGGCGGCCGGGTCGAAGACGGTTTGAGCGGCGTTGTCTCGTTCAGCCATAGTGATTCGCTTCCTTTGCACGAGTCTAATGGCTGTTAGGAACGTAACAGAGAATTCGCGAGAACGGCAAGGTCGTGGGGTTGTCGATTGCGCCGCGCTTCTGCTAGGCAACGGCTCGCAGCCTCTGATTTTGCGGAGAGAACGACGATGCCTACGAATCGCGCTCGTGCGAAAGCAAATCCTACCCCGGCGGTTCCGGTCCGAAAACTCACCGAAGACACGATGTGGTCGCTCTGGCGGGCGTTCGCACTGCTGGCGGCGATGGAACTCGACGTCTTCACCCGTATCAAGTCGGGCAAGCGAACGGCGCGCGAAATCGCCCAGGACGCGGGCGCGAACGAAGCCGCGATGGCGCGGCTGCTCGATACGATGATCGCGCTCGGGTACCTGAGGCGCGTGAAGGATCGCTATTCACTGGAGCCGATTGCGGACGCGTGCCTGGCGCGCGGGAGCGATCTCTACATGGACGGCGCCGCGATGATCGCGCGGGGGCTGACGATGGGATGGCTGCAGCTCACGGAGGTGGTGCGCACCGGAAAACCGGCGGTACGCGAAAATCCCGAGGCTCGCGCGCGAGAATTCTTCCCGCTGCTCGTCAGAAGCCTGTTTCCCGCCAACTATGTCGCCGCGCGAGCGGCAGCCGCCTCGCTTGCGCGTGAGCGCCGGCATCAGATAGCGAACGTCCTCGACGTGGCCGCGGGCTCCGGTGCGTGGTCGCTCCCGTTCGCGGAGCGGTTTCCCAAGGCGCGCGTCACGGTGCTGGATTTTCCCGAGGTGACGCCGATAGCGCGCGAGTACGCTGAGAAGCATGGCGTTGCGGACCGCTACGAATTCGTCGAAGGCAACCTTCGCGAAGCGGATTTCGGACGCGAGCGCTACGACCTCGTGATTCTGGGGCATATCGTCCACAGCGAAGGCCCCGAGTGGGGCAGGCGGCTCGTCGAAAAATCCGCGGCCGCGCTCCGCAAGGGCGGCACGCTGATGATCGCCGAGATGGTTCCGAACGACACGCGCACCGGGCCGGCGCCCGAGATGCTGTTCAGCCTGAACATGCTCATCCACACGCCCGAGGGCGACGTGTTCACGATGAGCGACTATCGCAAATGGCTTCGGGCGGCGGGTCTGCGCAACGTGAAGACGCTCAAGACGCCCGCCGCGCCGTCGCCCCTTATCCTCGCCAGCAAGTGACGCTGCGCTCAGGGGCGCAGCGGTTTCGCCGGCGAAGAAGGCGCGAATCGTTCGAGCCCCCGTATGGCGTCCCGTGAGCGCGAACGCGGTCTATCGCGGCGTCAGCGCGGCGCTCACCATCCGGTGGATTTCGTCCATAATGCGCCGGCGCTGTTCGTAGTCGCGCGGCGGCTCGTACCACGTGTACAGCCAGTTCATCGCACCGAACATCAGCGATGTGGCTATTCGCGAGTCCTCCCGGTCGAGTGTCCTGCCGTATTTTTCCGCGACCCGCTCGACGAATTTGCGCCCGAGGCGGGAATACTCGCTCCTAAGTCGCGCTATATGAGCCGCGTAGCGGCCCGAGAGCGAATCGGCCTCGCGCGCGAGAACCTTCATCTCGGAAAGGTTGTTGATGTGATACTCGATGTGTCCTTCGATAAAAAGGCGCAGCCCCTCTTCAGCGTCGTTCGCCGACGCGGCGCGCGCCTGGGCGGTTTCGATCAACCGCTCGAAGGCACGCTTTGAGATGAGGTAGAGGAGTTCCTCCTTGTTGCGCAGGTAGTAATAGATACGCGGAAAGGAGATCCGGGCCTGCGCGGCGATATCGCGGATGGAGGCGATGCCGAAGCTTTTTCCGGCGAACACCACGGCAGCGGCGCGCAGGATGTGCTCGATATTGGCGTCGTAACGTTCGTCGGGGGCGACGACGCGGGTATTTGCTTTCGCCGACGCCGTGCGCCTGGCAGACGAAGTGGTATCCGATCTCTTCATCAGTCCTCCGGGGCGCGGCGCAGGTATTGGTTCGACTTACTTCTTATGCTTCGAGCAGGATGCTCCCTTTCCGGTCCTTGAGGCAGTGCTCTGAACGCTCATTCAGGCGCCGCCTTTGCCGCCGATGCGACTCCCCGACGCTCCTCAACCCGCCATCGTAAGGCCGCCGCTTACGCTCAAGACCTGGCCGGTAGCGAAATCGGCGTCGGAAGAGGCGAAAAACGCGACCGCGCCCGCGAGATCCTCGGGTTTCCCCAGCCGCCTGAACGGGATCGCACGCGCCATCGCGTCGAGCACGCCCTCGCGCCCGGCCATCGCGTCGCGTAACAGCGCCGTCTCGGTCGGTCCGGGGCATACCACGTTCACGTTGACGTTGTAACGGGCCAGTTCGCGCGCGAGCGTCTTGGAGAAGGCGATCGTCGCCGCCTTGCATCCCGCGTAAACGGCCTCGCCGGTCGAGCCCACGCGCGCGGCGTCCGAGGAGATCGAGATTATCTTGCCGCTCTTGCGCGCCTGCATCCGGGGCGCGATCGCCTTGCAGCAGTTGAGCACGCCGCGGAAATTCACGGCGATTACGCGGTCCCATGTCTCGGGCGCGCTGTCGAGAAACGGCTCAACGCGGTCCCATCCGGCATTGTTGACGAGGATATCAATCGGGCCAAGCTCGCGCTCGACCCGCTCGGCCGCGGCGAGCGCCTGTTCAAGGCGTGTCACGTCGAGTTCGACGGCGAGTGCCTCACCACCCGCCGCGCGGATTTCTTGCGCGGTGGCCGCGGCAGCGGCGGCCTGAATATCGGCGACCGTGACTTTCGCGCCCTCAGCCGCGAGCCGAAGCGCGATCGCGCGCCCGATACCTTGTGCGGCGCCGGTCACGACGGCGACTTTTCCCTTCAATCTGGTAATCGACGTTTCCATCTGACTGCGAATGTCTCCTCCACAAAAACGGGCGAACACCGCCCGCGGCAAGCGAGCCTCAGGTCACTGTCCAGCCACCGTCAATGATGAACGGAGCGCCGCTTGCGAACGACGAGTCGTCGCTTGCAAGGAAGAGCGCCATCCGTGCGATTTCCATCGGGCTGCCGACCCGGCCAAAGACCGAGAGGCGAGCGGTCTGCTGCTTGCTCAGGCCTCCGCTTGTGTTAAGCCGCTCGACCATTGGCGTATCGATCGCGCCGGGGCAGATGCAGTTGACGCGGATGTTGTAGCGGCCATACTCGGCCGCGCCCACGCGTGTAAGGGCGATCACCCCGGCCTTGGCCGCGCAGTACGCGGCCGAGCCCCTGATTGCGACCATCCCGGCGATTGACGCGGTGTTGATGATCGAGCCGCCGCCGTTGCGGATCATGTGAGGCAGCGCGTGTTTCATCCCGAGCCACACGCCGCGAAGGTTGACCGCGATTACGCGATCGAACGCCTGCTCGCTGAGCTGGGCGAGAAAGCCGCCTTCGCCCTCGATACCGGCGTTATTGAACAGAACGTCGGGTGGGCCAAAATTGGCCAGCGCCGCGGCGACCATCGCCTCAGCGTCCTCGCTGCTCGACACGTCGGCGCGAAACGCCAGCGCGCGTCCGCCCTCGGTTTGGATGCACCTTGCGGTTTCCCGGGCCGATGCCTCATCGACGTCCACGACAATGACGCTGGCGCCTTCCTTCGCAAAGAGCATCGCGCTCGCGCGACCCATCCCTGAACCGGCGCCGGTTATAAGTGCTGTTTTGCCGGCAAGCTTCATGGCCAGTCCCCCTGTTCCAAGTCTCAACTGTTCTTTGTGCGCCGCAGAATAGCGCATTCCCGCTCGATAGCGTTAGCCGTCCACGCGTTCCCGGGAAAAACCGGGTGCCCGTATGGCGGACGCGGTGCACGAGGACGTTTTCAGCCGGACGGCTCGACTATGGTGAGAACGCTTTGCGCGCCGACGCCATCAACCAGGGCGAGATACTGTCCGAGCGGCGACCAGCTCATCTCCACCGGCCCGAGCGCCGCTCCGTAAGCGATGACAAAGGCGGACTGCGTGGCAACCGAATAGCTGATGATTCTGCGAAACACGCCCGAGGTCGTGGGCAGAAACGTATCCATCGCGGCCCGGTTCGACTTGAGCGAGTACGTCATCGCACTCTGCGCGAGTAACGCCGGAGTCGTGTTGAAGCCGAGCGAGACGACGTCGAGACCGCCCTTGGCGTGGGCGAGCGCCAGTTCCGCGCGAAGTGGCCGGTTGGGAAACCGGCTTGCCTGCTGGAAGGTAAGCGAACTGTTGCCGAGCACCAGCACTTCGCCCGCGGCGGTGAACGCGGCCGCCTCGGACGACAGCACGGCGAGCGTCGCAGTGTGCCGCGCAATCCAGTAGCGGTACGTCGTCTCGACTCCGTCGGCACCGCGTTGCGCGTACAGAAAGGAATTGCCGTCGGGAGACCAATCGAGCACGCGGATCGGCCCCGAAGCGAAAATCTGCCGGCATGACGGCCCGTGACGGTCCAGCACGATCGGCGGGGCGCCCGCGTCGCCCTGGCCGACCGCATAGAAGCTGTGAGGTCCCCATACCAGCGAGGAAAGCGGGCACTTGACGGTCTCGAGTTCGGCGGTGACGATCCCGTTGATCCCGATTACATAAAGGCCCGGCTTGCTTGGAGCGTGGCTTTTGTCCTGCGAAACGGCGGGCGAAGGCGGCGGAACGGCCGGCGCGGGTTTGTCCCGCAGGGCGAGCGTGATCGTGACCGGATTAAGCCATCCCACGCTCGCGCTTGCGAAGTCGCCATCGAAGTCGGCCACCGGATGGCCGCCACCGGTCGCGATAAGATCGCGCACGACCACGTACAGGCGCTTTTCCTTCGCGTTGTACACCGCGTAGGCGAGCGACATCCCGTTCTGGCTGGCCGCCACGTCAACGATGACCCCATTTTTTGCGCCCGGACCCCCGTCCGCCGCGATAAGCCGCTCGGTTTTCCATCCCGGTCCGCTGTAGCCGTAGATTTCAGTCCGTCCGTCGCGAGCGCCGACAATAACGAGTTCGGTTCCCTCCTGAAGCCACATCGGAGCGCGCCCCGGCAGCGGCACGAAGCCCGGTGGCAACCGCAGACTGCTCAACACCTTGATTCCCGGCGTGACGTCCATCGTTGCCGTGCGCACCGTAGCGGCGGGCAGCGCGGGCTTTGCCGGGCCTTTTCTAAAAAGCGAGCATCCTCCGAGCAGGAGCACGATGCCGAGGGCGATAACCGCGGGAAAAGACCTGACCATCGAAAACCGCTAGTCTAAAGAGCCTATCATGATGATCGCAATCGGAGCGTGTGATGAACAGCCCTCGCCTTAGGCGTTTTTCATTGGACCGCGAGAGCCGCGTCGCAATCGCATTCGGCATCCTGGCCGCGTTCGCGGCGACGGCTGCGCACGAAGGCAGCTACGAATCGGCCGCGTTCTGGACGATTCTGGCGGCCGCGACCGTGGCCGGCTTTTACTTCTTCGTGTACCGGCCGGCGTGGATTCCGCGCGACGCGGTCGTGATGGTGAAGCTGTCGGGCTTCCTGCATGAAGAGACCGGCCACTCGCTGCTCGACCAGTTGCTCGGACGCGGATTCCCCTCGCTTGCCCATCTGCGCTACGCACTGGAGGCGGCCGCGAGCGACCGGCGTGTGCGCGCGATTGTCGTCGAGGTCGCCGACGTGCGCAACGGACTTGCGGTCGCCGAGGAACTGCACGAGATGTTGCGGGCGGCGCGCGCCGCGGGCAAGCGCGTCATCGCCGTGCTGCGCGACGACCTCGCGACGGTGCGCGACTACCTGATCGCGGCCGGCGCGGGCGAGGTGGTGCTCAATCCGGACACGATGCTCGCGATGACGGGGGTCGCGGCCGGAGGCGTGTTCCTCAAGCGCGCGCTCGACAGGTTCCAGGTGCGCGTGCAGACGCTGCAATGGAAGGAGTACAAGGGCGCGGCCGAAATCCTAAGCCGCGAGAGCATGTCGCCCGAGCTTCGCGAAAGCCTCGAGGCGACGATTCACGACTGGCGCGAGGTCCTCGCGAGCCGTGTCGCGGCGGCGCGAAATCTTGCGCCCGAACGTGCCCGCGAATTGACCGGGCTTGGATTCATGAGCGCGCGCTCGGCGCGGGAAGCCGGACTGGCCGACCGCGAGGGCTACGTCGAAGACGTGCGCGCCGAGTTCGACCCGACCGGCAAGCGCAGGCCCTTCGTCAGCCTGGCGCGTTACCTTCGCCATGCCTGGTACGTCAAGGAACGCGGCAGGCGCGCCCGTATCGGGGTCGTGTACGCCACCGGTCCCGTGATCGCCGGAGCGCCGCCGTCGGCGGGCGAATTCATCAGCGGCGAGACGACGGCCGCGCAACTCGAGCGCGCCTCGCGCGATCCGGAGGTCGCCGCAATCGTGCTGCGGGTCAATTCTCCAGGCGGTTCCGCGGTCGGCTCGGACCTGGTCTGGCGCGCGGTGCGCGAGGCGCAGACGCGTGGCAAGCCGGTCGTGGTCTCGATGGGCGACGTGGCGGCCTCGGGCGGCTACTACGTGGCCGCGGCTGCGGACGCGATCGTGGCCGAACCGTCTTCGCTGACGGGCTCGATAGGCGTGGTTTACGCGAAGTTCGACCTCTCGCAGCTGCTCGGAAATATCGGCGTCGGCGTCGAGTTCGTAAAGAGCGATTCCGCAAGCGACGCGCTCTCGATAGCGCGCTCGATGACCGACGCGGAGCTTCGCCAGCTCAACGAAGTAATCGGAAGCCTGTACGCGAACTTCACCTCGAAGGTCGCCCAGGGACGCAAGCTCAACGCCGAGGCCACGGAAGAAGCGGCGCGGGGCAGGGTATGGACGGGAGCGTCGGCCAAGGCGAGGAGCCTGGTGGACGAGATGGGCGGGATGGCGCGGGCGATCCAAATTGCGCGCGAAAAGGCCGGTATCGAGCGCGACGCCCCGCATGAGTTGGTCTCCTACAGCGCGCCGCGATTTTCGGCCGCGCTCAGGCTCGCGCTTTCGGGCGACGGGCAGGGGATGTGGGTCGAAACCGCGGCGCGAGCGTTCGCGATGCCGGCGGCGTGGATGCCGGCGATGACGCGAATCCTGTCGCGGGGCGGCGCGATGCTGCTCGCTTTGCCGATAGAGCTCTGACGGCCCGCACCACGGCCGCAACGGGACTCGTTTCCACAGTGCGACGAGCCCCGAGCTTGATCTAAGCGTCGGGGCCCTATACAAAAAATAGAGAACCTTTAACCCGCCACAGAGAGGGCGGAAAGGTCCATTGGAATGACTTTGCACGTAAACGAACCCGGCTGCGCCCGCGGCCGGGTATTTTTTCGCCCGACGCCATGAACCAGAAAGCTACAGTCGCGTGCGACGCGGACGTCGTGGCTCGATGCGTCAAGCGGCTTGCGCGCGAAATCGCCGAACGCAACAGCGTGCAGGGACTGGTCCTGATCGGGATTCTGCGCCGTGGCGCGACGCTGGCAAACCGGCTCGCCGTGGCGCTTCGCGAGGCCGGTGCGGGCGAGGTTCCGCTCGGAACCCTCGACATTTCGTCCTATCGCGACGATCAGAAGGGTGCGCCCGGCGATCCGCGCCTGCTCGGACGCGATATCCCGTTCTCGCTCGACGGCAAGAAGGTCATCCTGGTCGATGACGTCCTTTACACCGGGCGCACCGTGCGTGCCGCCTTGCAGGCGCTTTCCGATCTCGGACGTCCCGAGTCGGTGCAGCTTGCCGTGCTGGTCGATCGTGGCGAACGTCAACTGCCGATTCGCGCGGATTTCGTCGGCCGCAACGTGCACGCGGAACCCGGCCAGAGGGTTTACGTGAAACTTGCCGAAGTGGACGGGCTCGACGCGGTCCTGCTCGGAGAGGCGCCTTCGCGATGATGCGGTTTCCAAAATACGACATCGTCTCGATAGACGACCTCGCGCTCAGGGAGATCGAGCGAATATTCGAGTTGGCTGATCGCTTTTCCGGGGCTCTTGAGCGCTCGGAACGTCTTGCAGTCGCCGACGGCCTCATCATGGCGACGCTCTTTTACGAACCATCTACGCGCACGCGGCTCAGCTTCGAGTCCGCGATGCATCGGCTGGGCGGTTCGGTGATAAGCGCGCCCGACATGCGCAGCAGTTCAGCCGCCAAGGGCGAGACGCTCGCCGACACCGTGCGCGTGGTGAGTTCGTACGCGGACCTTATCGTGCTGCGCCATCCGCACGACGGCGCTGCGCGCGTTGCGTCCGAGTATGCGCCATGCCCGGTCATAAACGCGGGCGACGGCAGCCGCGAGCATCCCACCCAGACGCTCTGCGACCTCTATATCCTGCGAAAAAAGAAGGGCCATCTAAGGGGTCTTACCGTCGCGCTCTGCGGCGATCTCAAGTACGGCCGCACGGTCCACTCGCTCATCTACGCGCTCGCGCGTTTCGGCGCGAATATCGTCGCGGCTCCCACCGCCGGGATGGACGTGCCCGACTACGTGCTCGAGCGCGTGCGCGCCGACAGCAATTACAGCTTCTCGACCGTCTCGATGGAGGAGCTGAAGTCGCTGGCCGGCAGGCTCGACGCTCTTTATCTGACGCCAAGCGCGCCGCATCAGATGGCGCTCTTCACGTCGGAGATGCCGATAGAGAAATTGCCCGCGCCGGCGCCCAAGGCGCTCGACGCGTTCTATGTGACGAGGCTCCAGAGCGAGCGCCTGGCGAACAAGGGCGCGGCGCCCGACGAATATGTCCGCTTCGACGCGCGGGCGCTAAGGACCAGCCGCACGCACGAGGCCGTCGTGATGCATCCTTTGCCGCGCACGACCGAACTGGCCTACGAACTCGATACGGACCCGCGCGCAATCTATTTCGAGCAGGCCGCGGCGGGAGTTCCGGTGCGGATGGCCCTTATCGCATGGATGCTCGAACACGCCGCGCGCGCCGAGCGGCCCGCGATGCCGGCTCTGCCCACGGTGCGCTTGCGCGCCGAGCCGGCACCGCGATGCCCGAACGCGAATTGCATCAGTCGCTTCGAGGCCGGCTATCTCGTGCCCAGGTTCAGGCTGGGCAGGGCGGTCGCGGGAAACCTCCTGATGCTCAGGTGCGATTACTGCGACCGCGAGCTTGCGGTCGAGTTCGTCGGACACGCCCGCACCCGCCGCTACTACCGCTTCGACGAAAGCCTGGTGAGCTACGTGCACGAGTGGATAAACGAAAGCTCGCTCGCCGTGTTCGAAACCGTCAAGCAGGCCGAGGAATCGGGCTACGAGCCGTATCGCCGGGGACCGCAGCGCGAAATCATGAACGCGGAACAGGTTGCCGCCGCGGTTGAGTCGCTCGCCGGACAGGCGGTCGCGGACCTTCCCGATCTCAGCCGGGCGATGCTCGTCGGCGTGATAAGCCGCGGTGCTCTACTCGCGCTCAGGCTCCGCGATCTGATCGAGGCGCGCACCGGGGTCCATCTGCCGTGCGCCGCGGTTGACGTGTACGCCGGCGCGGACGCGGTACGCCCGCTCGACGGCGCCGAGGATGTCGCGGTCGATGACCGCGTGATCGTCCTGGTGGACGACGTGATCAACAGCGGATGGACCGTGCAGCGCGCGATGGCGATGCTGTGGCAGAAAGGACGGCCTGCCGAAATGAAGCTCGCGGTGCTGATCGACCGCGGGCATCGCGCCGTGCCTATCCGGCCCAACTACGTCGGAAAGAACATCCCGACCGCGCGCTCCGAGCGTGTCCAGGTGCGGCTTGACGTGCCGGACGGCGCGCCTCGCACCCGTTCGCGCGACCGGATCACCGTTTACTCGATGGTCGAACCGATGAAACAGCCGGAGGACGCGTCGTGAGCGCGCTCTTAATCCGCGGCGGGCGCGTGCTCGATCCCGCCAACGGGCTCGACGATACGCGCGACGTGCTCATCCTCGACGGTCGAATCGAAGCGGTTGCGGCGCCCGGCACGCTCACGCCGCCGGCGAACGCCACCACGCTCGACGCCTCGCGATGGTGGATCGTGCCGGGACTGGTCGATCCGCACGTCCATCTGCGCGACCCGGGGTTCCCGGAAAAGGAGACGATCGCGTCAGGCCTTCGCGCGGCCGTCGCCGGCGGATTCACTGCCGTTGCCGCGATGGCGAACACGTCGCCCGTCAACGACACGCCCGAGATAACCCGCTACATGCTTGCGCGCGCGCGTGAAGTGCGTGCGGCGCGCCTTGTTCCGGTATCGGCGGTGACGCCAGGGCTTCGCGGCACGGAACTGGTGGATTACGAAAGCATGGCCCAGGCTGGAGCGCGGCTCTTTTCCGACGACGGCATCCCGGTCGATGACCAGGTGCTGCTGCGCACGGCGTTCGACCAGATCGGAAGGCTCGGCTTTGCGATCTCCCTGCACGAGGAAGACCGCGAGCTTTCGGCCGGCGGCGCGGTAAATGCCGGGGAAGTCTCGAAGCGGCTCGGCGTAAAGGGCGTTCCGCCGTCGGCTGAGACGCGGCGGATTCGGCGCGACCTTGCGCTTGCGATCGGCGCCGAAGCTCCGGTCCACGTCGCGCATCTGTCATGCGCCGAATCTGCCGAACTGGTTCGAGCGGCGCGACGCAACGGCGCCAACGTCACGTGCGAGGTCGCGCCCCATCATTTCGCCCTCGACGAGACGGCAGTGCTGCGCTTCGGCCCGAACGCGAAGATGAATCCGCCGATGCGCTCGCGCGAGGACGTTGAGGCTCTGCGCGAGGCGATGAGCGACGGTACGATCGACATGATCGCGACCGACCACGCGCCGCACGACCCGGCCTCGAAGAACCTCGAACTGCTCGCCGGATACTTTCCGGTCGAGAGCACCGCGGCGCGGCTCTCCGAAGAGCAGGCCGTCGCGCTCACCAGCGCGGCAAACGGCGTGGTCGGGCTCGAAACGTCGCTCGGACTCGCGCTCGGATTGGTGCACGGCGGAATTATCACGGCGGAGCGGATGGTCGAGATGATGTCGCTGAATCCCGCGAAACTTTTGCGGCTCGAGGCGGGCAATCTCTCGCGCCGGACGCCCGCTGATGTCACCATTGTCGATCCGAACATTGAATGGACCGTTGACCCCGCGAAGTTCCTGTCGAAGAGCCGCAACACGCCCTTCGCCGGAATGCGGCTTCGCGGAAGGGCGATGGTCACGATTGTCGGGGGCGAGGTCGTTTACGACGGACGTCCCGGAATGATTTCGTGATGGCGAAACGTGAAGCAATACTGGCGCTCGCCGACGGCCGGCTATTCCGCGGCCGCGCTTTTGGAGCGACCGGAGAAGCGGTCGGCGAGGTCGTGTTCAACACCGCGATGACCGGATACCAGGAGGTGCTGACCGACCCTTCCTATGACGGCCAGGTCGTCTGCATGACGTATCCCGAGATCGGAAACGTCGGCCTGAATCGCGAGGATGTCGAATCGTCGCGCGTGTACGTCGAGGGATTCATCGTCAGGGAGTGCTGGCCGCGGCCGTCAAACTGGCGCTCGGAGATGTCGCTCGACGAATACCTGCGAAACGCCGGGGTGGTTGGGATCGACGGAATCGATACGCGCGCGCTCGTGCGCCATATCCGCACCCACGGCGCGCAGGAAGCCGTCATCTCGAACGTGGATCTCGACCCCGAATCGCTCGTGCGCAAGGCCAAGGCCTCGCCCGGCCTGATCGGGCGCGATCTCGTCAAGGAAGTCACCTGTTCGGAACCGTACGAATGGACTCTCGGCGCGTGGGAACTGGGAAGCGGCTATCGCAAGGCTGACGCGGCGCTGCGCGACGCGCCTTTCGTCGTCGCGGTCGATTACGGCATCAAGCAGAACATCCTGCGCCAGCTTGTTGCGACCGGATTTCGCGTAACCGTCGTGCCGGCATGGTATTCGGCGGAGCAGATTCTCGCGATGAACCCCGACGGCGTGTTTCTGTCCAACGGTCCGGCTGACCCGGCGGCGGTGCCTTACGCTTGCGAAGCGGTGCGTGGCATTCTCGGCCGCAAGCCGGTTTTCGGCATCTGCCTCGGCCATCAGATTCTCGGACTTGCGCTCGGCGGACGGACGTTCAAGCTCGCCTTCGGTCATCACGGCGCCAACCATCCCGTGATGGATCTGCGCACCACGCGGGTCGAGATCACTTCGCAGAATCACGGCTTCGCGGTGGACGCCGAATCGGTCAAGGGACGCGCGGAACTGTCCCATCTGAACCTGAACGACCGCACGGTCGAGGGTTTGCGC